>NZ_JAJNOE010000019.1:0-84494 GCF_027854445.1 Aeromonas sp. PI_26 | reverse complement strand
ACCATTGCTCAGGCCGTCACCATCGCGGTCCCCGTTCGGATCAGCCACCGGGTCGTTCGGGTCAAGCGGGTTAGAGCCGTTGTCTACTTCGGTCTTGTCGTCAATGCCGTCACCGTCGGTGTCTTTGTTGTCCGGATCGGTACCGAGCTGGTTCTCCTGGCCGTTGGTCAGGCCGTCGCCATCGCGGTCCCCGTTCGGATCAGCCACCGGGTCGTTCGGGTCAAGCGGATTGCTGCCGTTGTCCACTTCGGTCTTGTCGTCAATGCCGTCACCGTCGGTATCTTTGTTGTCCGGATCGGTACCAAGCTGGTTCTCCTGGCCGTTGGTCAGGCCGTCACCATCGCGGTCCGCGTTCGGATCATCAACCTCAGGTCTGGTACGGCTTTGCAGTACCTCGAGGGTGCTGTAAGCGCTGACCTCGTTCCCCTTGATGTCACGTACAATGACTGTGATGCCGTAGATATTGCTGCCTTCTGCTTCAAATGCGGGCAGCTCGGGCAAGCGCAGAGTAGTCAGATTTGCACCGCTCAACTGCGCAGCCGGGATAGCAAGCTTGTCAAACAAGGGGCTCTGCCAAACAATCTCGGCAATAGGATGTTTGCTACGCACTTCCTGCAGTGAAATATCAAACGGGCTGTTTTCGAACGCACTGAGCAACTGTGGTAAACCAACAGACATCAGTTGTGCCTTGGTGTATTCGAGAACAATCTGGTTGTTGCGTTCGACCAGGTCATAGCGCATGCCCTGCATGGACTTGTTGACCTTGCTGCCATCCAACATGTTGTGGAGTGACTCGCCCAGACGCCATTCAAGATTTAACCCAACCTGGCTGTTGCTCTGGCCACCGGATGCTTCAGTGTGCTTGGCATCAAATTTGACCAACGGAACCGGCTGATAACCGACACCCAAGGTAATGGCATGGGGATCTTTCTCCAGCTTCTGGGAGCCCAGAATGTCCACGTTGTCACCAAAATATTTCTCTGCGGTAACAGAGCCAGACAGTGCCGGATGCGACGGCAGATAGGCCTGAATGTTGACATCAATACCGCTGGCCGCACGGGACAGGTGATCTTCGATCTTGTCGCTATCTTTCCAGGAACTCAGCGGTATATAACCGTTGGCAGACATTTTGAGATTGTCACGCCATGCTTCTGCACCAATACCGGCGCGGGAAGCACTCTCGGTGAAATCCTGGTCATAAAAGGCGTTGTAACCGAGCATCCAATCTTTGGTGAAATGGCGCTGGCCGATACCAATGTTGGCGGTGACATTGTCATTGCTGGATTTTCTGACCCCACCTTGCACAAATGGCATGCGCGACTCGCTCTCTGCGAATGGCATCAGCACATCAAGTGATGACTCGGCAATATTCATGTCATCGTCGAGAGCAATTTTGGCTCTGGCGGTCCCCTTGCCTACCAATTCCTGAGCATACTGGTTAGCTTCGGCCTCAAAACCTGAGACAGCTTGACGCTTCCAGTACTGTGCTTCTTCTTTGGCGCCATAGGATGAACCTGCAACAACAGATGCATTGTCAGCATTGCCATAAGTCTGGCGTGCAACTTTGGCTGCCAAGGTCTCGTCAACTTCGACCCCGTCATTGGTTGCAAACTGAGTAGCAATACGCGCAGCATTCTCCGCGGCGTAATCACCTACGGATTTGGCTTTTTCATTGCTTGCCGTCAGATTCAGCGGATTGTTGCCGCCCAGTTCAGGGAGAACTCCTGCTGCTGGAACCACAATTTTCTGGCCAACTTCGAGGGGATGAGTCGCCAGTCGACTCTCATTCATGGCAAGCAAAATATGAACAGGTACACCATGAGCTTTGGCGATGCCGCTCAGGCTGTCACCCACTTTAACGGTGTAGATATTCTCTGAAGGTTTTTGTTGACGCTTTTGGGTTTCAGTTACCGAGCCAGCCGCGTATGCAACGGGCAACACGGCATTGTGGCCGATAAAGAGGTAAGTCCATACCAGCTGATATACGCGACTTTTTTTAAACATATTGAAAAGCTCACTTCGGTTATTACAAGTTATGACTGGTTTTGCGCGTAAAGCACAAGGACCAGCCAACTCCGCATATAATATCTAACTGGCACGACCTGTTATGTAGGACACTCCGGCATGACTCGTAGGAATCGACCTACCCTTACATGTAAGTAAATTGCAAAAATCATTTTCAATCAGGGTGTTAATAGCAAGGAAAACCTTTTCCATGACAATATTCAGATAAAAAAAAAGGAAATGCGCAAATTCCTACGGGAATTCTTTTACAACCTATGTGATCATCCCCCCGTGCAACCACGACCCGTACTTCGAAAACTGGTTACACATTGCATAGAGTCAGACTTCCGACTTTAACAAGCCTGAACGTTTTGCCGCCAGTAGGCGGCTTTTTTATACATAGCATCTTGATTATTATTTATATGAGCTGCTAGTATTCACCGGTCTGCTCTGTTGAAACAGCATAAACCCATCTTTTAATTTATTGCCAGACACAAGCACTCAAGTAGCATTTCGCTACTCATTTTTATGCTGCTATCAAATAGTGTGGACAAATAAAAAAGACCGCTTCAAGCGGTCTTTTTTTATTCATATCGTCATTAACTAACACAGAGATAATATTCATTGTTTACCGAGTAGGTTCCATTGGAATTTCCATTATCCAATCTGAAAGCCCAGTGTATGCTACCTGCGGTGTGAACGTCTGATGTCCAAAATGCATAGATATTTGTTGGCCAGCCGATCACGGAAGAAATTTTGTTGGCTGGGTAGGCATTATAGAGAAGCTGATACTCAGCCCTTGTCGGCAATCTCATGCTAAGCTGCTGGCACTTTGTTGTAGCACCACTCTGGGAAGCCAGTTCGCCCGATACTGCAGAACGGTAAAAAGTAAGCGCCCCCACTTTCACTTTTAGATGGGCAACTTTCCATACTGCTGATACCCTCTTTTTCCCCAGATTTGCCAACCCACTCTGAGCCATCGGCTCAACCTCTACGGCCAGCTCTTTATTGAGATCGGTCTCTTTCACCATGTACTCACGTGCCGTTTCACCGGCGATAGCAACGCCGTTGACGTACCATTGATATCGACTGGCTCCCTCAAGGTCCCCATCCAGATCTTCATATTGGTAACTTGCTGAGACCGCCGTTCCTGGCCCGGCCAACTGGCCACGGTTGACCTGGATATTGGTGACTTTCGGTATACGACCAGTAGCCTGTTCCGTCCAGTCACTACTCCCCTGAGTGGCTTGCGGGTAGCCCCGCGGAGTAAGCGCGCGAGCAGCTATGTAATAGCCTGTTGACTCTGACATCAATTGCGCATCGATGTATGAACAAGATCCCTGACCAGACGGTTCAGAACACCAGCGCGTCTGGTAAGTGATCTCGTCTCCATCCGGATCAATGGAGCTGTCAACCCGCTCCACTCTCAGGTACTGATCTTGTGTCATGGTTTTGAATGTCATGGTGGGTGCCGTCGGAGCCCCACGCCCGAAAATAGCGGTTGTTGGATCACTCACTTTGGCAATTGCTGAGTGACCAGCTAGCAGAAGCAATGCCATGCCCCCCATCTTTGACAAACACAGGGCCTGGTGTAAACGCAATGGTAAAATCATGGTTCTTCCCTTGATTAAAACGTCGCAATATGAATTTATTGCCACCTCGTTTGTGGACAAAAAAAAAGAGGCCCGGTATAGACCGGGCCTCCTTGCCACTCTTGGGATATGTCGTACTATTACTTGCCGTTGGCATCCACACGGAACTTGTAACCCTGATCCGCCCCCGTGGTGGTGTAGGTGGCACTGGTTGCGCCAGCAACATCAACCCAATCTTCCGTACCATCCAGCGCACGTTGCCATTGGTAGGTGGCATCAGCACGGTCAAGCTTCTCGCCCGCACCATCATCCAGCGTCACAGCGGAGTGCAGAGTGGTTCCGACTACCGGATTGCCTGCAATTGCAACACCTGCTTCATCGACTACCTTGACGTCAGTTGCGGCTTCAACCACGTTGTCAACTGTGATGGTGATAGTGATGGTGTCTTGTGCCCCGGTCGCCGGGTCAGTGACCGTTACCTCAACCACATAGGTGCCATTGCCATCGCTATCAAGCGGGTTTTCTGCATCTTGCGGTTTCAAGGTCAGCACACCGTTGTCGTCAATGGTGAACTGGCTACTGTCATCACCACCCAGGCTCCACTCCAGATCACCACCACTGTTGTTGTTGGTAACGGATGAACCGATATCTACCTTGATCTCCTGGTTTTCTGGGCCACTGCCGTTGCCATCCCCGTCAAGGCCAATTGAGCCCGGGATGCCAGGATTCTCAACAATGGGGCCTTCACCACCGATCTCCAGTTCACCGGCAGCAATAGTGATCTCATTCGAGAGACTGTCTGCTGAGTAACGGGTTGCCATCGGGAAGCTTCGCTCGTCGGCAACGGCACGCAGCTTAAGGGTCAGCTTTTTGCCAGCATCAGCAGGTTGCGGGGTATAGGCGGGAATGGCATCGATGCTACCTGCTAGCTGCTCGGCACCGACATCAACACCATCCAGTTGCCAAACGTAGTACCAGTCGGTCAGTGCGTCACCATCTGCATCGGCAGTACCCGGTACCGTTGGTAGAGTGACCGGCACACCAACCACCCCCAGCCCTGTGATTTCCGGTACGGCAACGACGGTGATTTGACGGCCATGAATGGGGCCTGCGTTGTTGGTTGAGACTAAAGCACTTGCGCCGTTACTGACAAGCGTTGCCAGCAAAACGGCAGCCAAGGTGGTACGACGAATATGATGAGAAGGGGTTGCAAACTTTTTCATGAATAGAGACCTTGTCGGTTACATACGCAGCCCAATAAGCAACTGCACGTTGTTAACAATCGCGAGGAGACTATCCCTGGTTCACTGCCCCGAAGGTGGGCTTGATACCGCTTGCACTTTTAAGCCTATCGGATGAGGCAAAGGACAAACAACTCTGTATCCGGCTGGGCAACATTTCATATTGACCAACGCATTAAGACCGGCAACTCGATTTTGGATTTTTATCTTTTCAACGAGCCCGCTGAATCGATGAGCAAATATTAGCCACCAACACACTTCGACTCAGTAGGACATTTCAACTTGAAATGTAGGAAAATACCCATTCCTCAGAGAGCACTCAGATGCTCACATTAATTCTATTCTTATAAATTTATGTCGGTTAATTAACACGGCCATCCGTACTGAGAAAGAAATATCTTAGGAAAACCTTTACAGCACAATCTTAAATATATTATTGCGGCCACAATAATTTCCACGTTATTTAAACTCAATAGCGTTACTGCTCATTGAAGAGATTTTGCGCGCACTCGATTAACATTACATCGATTTATCATACTGTTGATCCAAAAAATCATGATTCGATATGAACAATACACACAACAACCTGTGGGGATATATGAATATAAGAGGTGTTATGCTGACAAAAATGACAATTGGACAAAAGCTATTAGTTGCGTTTTCTGCTCTTACATTAGTGATGCTGAGTTTTGCATGGTTTGCCACCGCACAACTTTCCAACCTTTATCACACCACCAGCAAGATCACCAATGAGATAATTCCCTCCATCCGGGCATCTAGCCAGATGCATGTTACCTTGTTGGATGCGGGTCGCGCGGAGCTAAACATGATCATCGATAAGATGGGGAATGTAGTGTTCAACTAAATCCGGACACTTGGTTAGGCCAAACCTCGGCTTTTGCTGGCGGTATCCCGTAATTGTGTTGATGTGGACGCCGGTAATTGTGTTGTTCTATCAAGTAACATTCGATCAAATATGGATGAGTCACTACTGCTGGCCCCTAAAAAAACAGCTGCTGCCGACTATCAGCAATCGGCATAGCAGTGACAACCAATACTGAAGTTCCGCTGTTGGGTATGGCTGCAGATGCAGAAACAGGAGTCACTTCAAGGACAAGGTATTTGCCTATATCATCCAGGGTGGGAATGTAGTTGATACCTCCGGCAATTAGCACTTTGTTGAAACTCCCAGCCTGATCATCAGCCCGATACCACAAGTAATAGTGTTCACCTGCAGGATCTCCGTCAACATCTTCATAGATAAAATGGCCCGTCAACATCTGACCCACAATGCCATTACCAATAATCTGCACATCCCTTGCAACAGGAGGTGTTCCAATCATATGTGCGACAACCTCTTGACTCCATGTGCTCTGTCCCTGCTTGTCTTGTGGATATCCACTAGGTGTGATCGCTCTGGCGACGACGTATCTGTTACCCGGTGTAGTGAACATTTGTTTTTGCCCTTCTACACAGGTTCCCTCCCCCCCAGGCTGAGTGCACCATCGAAACTGGTATTGAATAGGATCACCGTCGGGATCACTGGAGTGGGCATTGGCAGTCAATAATTGCCCCAATCGAAAGCTTGGGACAGAAAGCACAGGTTGCACAGGTCCCCCCTTACCGTGAACCGGCAACGTATGCTCACTCTCCATCGCAATCACAGGAAATATACCAATCATCAGCCATCGTACAAGACAAGCTATTCGAAATATTAACAACGTCATCATTTCAATCCATTTCATGATAATCATCTCCACTCTGCTACTTATGCATCACATTAAACTTGCAGTTAATATCCGTTTTTATCTCTGAGCTCAACAGCCCAGCTGGGGCTCGTGCGAGCCTCACAAAGATACAGATTAACGGAGCAATTTAAAGTCAGAAAATGCTGACTTTCGATACAGCTTAGGTCTGGTCAATCACACCAACGCACGCCATTCGGAAATATCTTACGCACAGAACAAAAATCATTCATCTTCGGTTCACTTGCGAACCGGAGATAATATATTTAGTTTTTTGTCGATTAAATAACTCGCACAGTTCCCGCTGTTCAAATAAAACAGCATTATCATTCATGGCAAGTATTACCATAAGGAAGATACAATGAAGAAGTTGCATGGGCTTTATATTTTAGTGACTGCGGCGTTGTTTCAACAAACAGCGCAAGCTGAAGGATATTATATTTCAGGAAAGTTTATAGAGAGTACTCAGTACGCCAGTAGTATGGATACCACACTTCGTGTTGGTATTGACCCTCGTAACGCGAGTTACACTGAAGTTGTGAGCAAAGATGATGATAATCGTGGCTCAGTGGCATTAGGCTATCAGTTTGATAAATATTGGCAAATAGAGTTGGAATATAATCCAAAGACTGATTCACATTATATCACAAGTATTGACGGTGGTTCTTTTAGCGGTTCCAGAAATAATTATCAAATAAGCACTGAACGACTGATGATCAATGCATACCATGAAGTACCTTTTTACGATTCATTGTCTGTATATGGTCAAGCAGGTCTAGGCTTGTCAAAGATAGATGTAACGGGTTGGCAAGGTAATGAAAGCAGACGTTTTGATAGCAATGAACAGAGCAACCTTGCCTATTCTATTGGTGCTGGCTTGCGTGCAAACATTAATTCATCATTTATCTCTGATCTTGGATACCGCTATATCGGTCTAGGAAAGGTTGAAAGCGGATTTAACCGTTTTGATAATGCTCGCCATCAGAGTGATGAGCAATTAAAAGCTGAACTATCATTACAAGAAATTTACCTTGGCCTAACCTATCTATTCTGATTAACCCACTTCAAAAACAGCAGGTTGACATCAACCTGCTCCTTAACAACATCAATGAGCAATAGATTATGATTAAAAAAATTGCGCTTAGTGTTTTATTACCATTGTCAATATCGCCTCCTGCATACTCTGCTACAAGTCCAGTCACGACCGACATCAATGCGGAAAATGGTTATCTTAGTACCCATGTTCTGGACACCTCCCTTGGCAAAGGAGCTGATGGAGTAGAAGTAAAACTGTTTAGATATGGCAGCAAGCAGTGGCAGCTAATCGACACCCAGCGTACAGATGAAAATGGCAGGATCAAACGATTTACCAATGTTGAGTTAGGGAGCAACGATGCTTTTGGTAAGTACAAGCTTGAGTTTTCAACAGAAAAATACTACCAATTGCAGAAAAAAAAGAGCTTCTATCCCATAGTGAATATTGAGTTTTATGTGGATGATAACACAAATTATCATGTCCCAATTACATTGACCCAATATGGTTACGCCACATATAGAGGAAGTTAATTATGTACATCCGTAGAGCAAAAAAAATCTTTATCACCACCATATTCACATTAGCATTGTCAGGTTCCGTATTAGCAGCCAGTGACTTCCAACCAGTAAAACCCACATCACTATCTGACTATCGGTTAAGTTACGAAGAGATGCATTCCATCGCCAATAGTCACGTATTACCACATCGAATATTTTATTATCCATCCGTGGGTCCACACGCCAAGTGGTTTGATGCCATAAAAAAAGGGAACTTGGCTCAAGTGAAAGAAATGGTAGAGTCAGGACAACCACTTGAAGCTAAAGATAATTTAAGCGGTCGCGGGCAGACAGCCCTTGGATGGGCGGCCTTTATCGGCTACGAAGATATAGTCAACTATCTTATCGATAAAGGTGCAGACTTATACGCGACAGATGATGCTGACGTTAAAAATGTGCTCAAATCAGCAGCACTAGGGAAAAGCGCTGATGTCGCGAAGACAATATATAGCAAACTGAAAGGGAAAGTAGATATCAACGATCAGAGTGCAGATAAAGAAGCAGAAAGCTTGTTGATGATAGCCGCCAGCAACAATAGAATTGAGATGGTTAACTATCTGCTATCCATTGGTGCCAAAGTAGATCTTGTCAGCGAACCATTGCAGCAAAACGCACTTACTTATGCATGCTCACGTGGTCATCAAGATATAGTTGACATCTTGATTAAACATGGTGCAGTGAATTTCAAGACAGGAAAGAAAGCATGCTAATATAATTTTATAAAGGTTGCATTATTTGCAACCTTTATATTTTTATCTATATACTAATAACTTCATGATATAGTTTCACAGCACCGCTTCTATGTGCTTCAGCAACTATACGCCTTCAAATATGCAACATATCAGAATTTTCTCTCTTGTGATCAATAGTAAACCACGTAATATTTTAACCTCATATAAAACAAACTGTGGCTAGAGTTTTTTAATACAAGGATGTACTAATGAGTTATGATCATTTTTTTGACCATTTTTGCCAACGTTATACACATCAGCCCGAGTATTTGCAAGCTGTCAGTGAATTGCTTCATTCCATTTGGCCCTTTTACTCATCTCATCCAAAATACCAACAGCAGAGTTTACTTGAGCGGATATTGGAACCAGAGCGCCTAATCCGCTTTCGCGTTTGTTGGGTAGATGATAAGGGGATGGTACAAGTCAATAGAGCATTTCGCATTCAACACAGCTCAGCTATCGGTCCTTATAAGGGAGGTATGAGATTTCATCCAAGTGTCAACGCCTCTATTTTGAAGTTTCTAGCCTTTGAGCAGACTTTCAAGAATGCACTGACCTCTTTGCCAATGGGGGGAGGCAAAGGCGGCTCTGATTTCGATCCAAAGGGAAAAAGTGAAGGAGAAATCATGCGCTTTTGTCAAGCGTTGATGCTCGAGCTTTATCGCCATGTAGGCCCTGATACCGATGTGCCTGCTGGCGACATTGGTGTAGGAGCTCGGGAAGTCGCCTATATGGCAGGAATGATGAAAAAGCTGACCAATAGAAATGACTGTGTGTTTACAGGAAAAAGTGTCTCCTTTGGGGGCAGCCAGCTTCGGCCTGAAGCAACCGGATATGGTTTGCTATATTTTGTGTCTGCCATGCTAGCCCAGTCAAATCAACACATTGCAGGTAAGCACATTTCTATATCTGGCTCAGGCAATGTTGCTCAGTTTGCGATAGAGAAAGCAATAGCACTAGGGGGCAAGGTGATCACCGCATCCGATTCCTCTGGTTGCATTTACGATCCCTTAGGCTTTACAGCAGAAAAACTCCAATCGCTGCAAGCAATCAAAACCAATGGTGGACAAATTAAAGAATATGCAGATAGGGTTGGTGTCCAATTCCATGAAAAGCGCTCCCCTTGGTTTGTACCTACTGACATAGCTCTCCCCTGCGCGACGCAAAATGAATTGAGAAGCGGAGATGCAAAACTGCTCATCACGAATGGCGTCCAACTTGTTGCAGAGGGAGCTAACATGCCTTGTACTGCGGAGGCAATTTCGCTTTTTCATGAGACAGGTGTCTCGTTTGCACCTGGTAAAGCCGCGAATGCCGGAGGTGTAGCTACTTCAGGTTTAGAAATGAGTCAAAATGCTCAGCGATTATCTTGGTCTAGAGAAATAGTTGATGAACATTTGCAGCAGATCATGATATCTATACACTCCCTCTGTATCGAGTACGGCCGTGATAACAAGGGATGGATAAACTATGAAAGAGGCGCCAATATTGCAAGTTTTGTCCGAATAGCTGACGCAATTTTGGAACAAGGTATCTTGTAATTCAAAAACAAGGATGCGAAGAAGACCTCTTCGCATCCTACATGCTGGGGAATCTCGTAAAAAACAAACTCAAAAGGCATTGGTAACGTTTGAGAGTATTACTTTCCCCTATAACACAATCATATATACAATCAAAATTATATTCCCATTTATTACTCCATCAGTCTGCGAAGCAACACCCCCGCTAATATTGAAATTAAAGCTATCCAGTCTAGTGAACCACCGCCTCCCCCGTTACTTTTATCCTCATTAGCATTAACAATGGAGCTTTCATTATTATCTGTGGTTATTTGTGCAGTCTTGCTTACGGTCAACGCTGAACTCATGGCAAAAAATATATTATCAGCACAAGAAATTTTTATTCTTGCAGCTTCACCTATATCGACAGGAATAAATATACTTGCGGCCCCATTATTGGGTTGCTTCGGCGCTATTGACCTCCAACTGCCCCCCTCATCTGAACTCAGGGAGATATTAACCATACTGCAACTAATAGGAGGTCGGTCTGTGCTACCCACCTCCCAGTTAACTATATTTTTTTGTCCAGCTGTGATGTGATTGCCTGGCATCGGATAGATTGAGAAACGGGCATCACTCAGGATTTTGACTTTCATATCGTCGCTGGCTACGCCACCTCTGTTATCTCGTGCCGTAAGACGAAAATTCAACTCTCGCGTCAACTCAGGCCACGCTTCCCCCTTCGCCAGTACACCTGTAACCAGGGATTTCATGGAAGGGAAAGTGCGTTCTGGACTCTTGATTGGCTGCATAAAACGGAACAGGGGTCGAAAGCCATCATCAACCATTGAAGCCGCATTCATAGAGGGCTCACCAAGATCAATCTGCTCCCATGAGTAACTCAATTCATCGCCATCGGGATCACTACCTGCGCCGGTCAACGTGAATGGGGTCATAGCGGGTATCACAATGTCATTTCCGGCATTAACAACTGGTTCCTCATTCATCGACTCAATAACAGTGCCAATATCAGAATGCAAAGACAAGTGTGCTTTTATCTGTTCAATTGATTTGCTGTGAAAATAGGGATCACTGTGTGATTGAATACTCTCTTCACCACATAAGCCAGCATACGCCATTATAGAACTGCCACTTCCTGGTTCCCAAGCTTGCTTAGGATTACGGTTGCCACCTCCACAACTACCACTTGTTCCATTAAAAGTATGATCCGCACCAAATTGATGGCCGAGCTCGTGGGCGACGTAATCAACAAAGAATCCGTCCCCAGTAGGATTCCATGAGCCCGTCATACCCATTGATCGACTCGCGGTGCCAAGGGATCTCAGAACGGCAACACCGCCTCCACTAGTCGTCAACACATGGCCTACGTCGAAATTTCCAACAAGGTTATTATTCTTGGCTAATGATTGAACCGATGCATTGGTTTTCATATCCAATGTGCTATTAGTGAATGGATCTGTCTGTGGGTCCGTAAATATCAAATTGTCGTTACCACTTGCTAATTTAAGCTCAACACCAAGATCTCTGCGATAAATCTGATTGAGTCGATTGAGCAATGTCATCACTGCATTAAGTGCTTTTTCTTTTGTCCCCCCATGAAACCTAGTGTATTCACCGGTAGTCGAAATGGCGATTGTATACGCTTTGACGATGCTTTTTCCCTTATGATCAGGCTCTTCTATATCTTGCTCAGAATGTCTGCCCACAATAGGATTAAGAAAAATCTGCTCGTCTTTCTTCTCTAAATTACTACGAGAATCATTTTGATAGTAAGAGGCATAGCGACCATCTCCCAAAGTATCCAGATACACAGAACGACCGTTATATACGAATACACCATAAAATCCATTAGGCCCTATATCAAATCGCCCCTGTGCTGTCGGGTTATCTACTTGGTGACCTTGAAAAGTTAATAATTGAGGGTATTGGCGTGCCAAGTCATCAGGTAGAAGCGAGTAAGGCGTAAGCACATACATGATGGTTCCCCCCTCAGGCAGAGGCAATTCGATCTGCGACATTCCGGCATACAGCTGTTGAAGATAGCCTTCATCAGCACTTAGCAGATGATATGCCTTGGCTCGAACTTCTCCTTTTGCTTGGTCAGACCCCTTTTCCGCCAGTGTAACCCATGGGGCCGCATTCAATACGCCGCTTACGAACAGACCTGCTACTAAACATACCCCTTTCATAATACATGTCATCTTAGATAGCCTCACTTGTGACTGATGGCTACTTTATCGATATGGTAGGAATAAACTTTACATACAGTAGGAATGATCCTACTGAGATAATCATTTTGTTATTAGCGGAAGTCTAAAAATTGCCCCTGCAACTATTGACGTACCCTGGTTACATTGACAGGGGCATTGTTGCCTAAATCGATGCAGTTTGAAGGGAACTTACTGAGGACTCGGAGATCTGATCACCACCATCCTCTTCAAGTTTGCATCATGGGCACGTCGCTTCACCCCATCACCAACTGGCCTAGGCGTTGTTTCCCAAATCGATGCCGCTTGAATGGAACTAACTGAGGACTTGGTGATCTGATCACCACTATCCTCTTCAAGTCTGCATCATGGGCATATCGCTTCATCCCATCACCAACTGGCCTCAATACAACAAGTCTTTGATTAACCGTGGTTCACTCACCTTCTGGGTTGATACCGAGGCCATGAACAACTGGTTTCACCACGACCATCACGGACGGCGGGGCCGCAGCCAGCTCTACACCGACCAGACCATTTGTACCTTCCTGATGCTCAAGGGGATTTTCAACCTCACTCTGCGAGCCACTCAGGGACTACTCGATTCTCTGTTCGAGTTGATGAATATGCCGTTGTGCGCACCTGACTACAGTTGTGTCAGCAAGCGCGCTCGCACAGTGAAAGTGGCCTATCGACAACCCGCCAAGGGGCGTATCACCGACCTGGTTATCGACTCGACCGGCCTGAAGGTATTTGGTGAAGGCGAGTGGAAGGTCAGAAAACACGGCGCCGAGAAACGGCGAGTGTGGCGCAAGTTGCATCTGGCGGTAGACCCGGTGACCCACGATATCGTGGCGGCGGAAGTCTCACTGGAAAATGTCCATGATGCCGAGGTGTTGCCCACCTCGCTCAACCCTCTGCGGCGTAAGCTGGGACATGTTTATGCGGATGGTGCCTATGACAGCAAAGCCAGCCATCAGCTTATCTCGCGCAAAGGGGCGACAGCCTGTATCCCGCCTCGTAAGAGCGCGGGGTTATGGAAAAAGGGGCATCCAAGAGATGAGGCCGTGCTGGTGATGCGCAAGAAAGGGCTGGCGCACTGGAAGAAGATATCGGGGTATCACCGTCGCTCGCTGGCAGAGACGGCGATGTATCGGTTCAAGCAGTTGATGACGGGCAAAATCAGTCTGCGGACCTACAACGGTCAGGTAGGAAAAGTGATGGCGTATGTTGGTGCAATCAACAAACTGAACACCCTTGGTCTGCCTGTCAGAAAGCCCCGAGTGTAACGGTCACTTGGGGCTGTGGCGGTTGTGACCTGATGGCTGATTTGGGAAACAACGCCTCCTGTGACTGGTCATCTGATTTTTCACTGACACATTAACGCGTCCTAACGTGTACACAGATATGTACCAAACTGGTCTGAAACGGACTGAATCAAGATCGGACAAAGTGAGACAATCTGAGATAACACTCCATATAACGACTTGTTTTTCAAGCATATAGACACAATTCAGAACCACGAAATGAACCAGCAGACAAATCCTACCTTCTATTTCCGTATAAACAGGTCTCGGTATAACCTCTACCTGACCAGCCGTCTCAACGCGCTCCGAGATACTCGGTGAAGGCGTCGATCACCTCTTCAATATCGTCATCGTTGATTTGCAGATGGGTCACCAGCCGCAGCTCGCCGTAACCGGAGAAGAGGATCCCCCGCTCCTTCATAAAAGCGAGCAGAGGGGCCGATTCCCCCTCACGCAGCCGCAGGAACACCATGTTGCTCTGCACCAGCGAGAGGTCGAGCTCGATGCCCGGCAGTGCAGCCAACCCTTCGGCCAGCCGTTTGGCACGGCGGTGATCATCGGCCAGACGGGTCACATGCTGCTCGAGGGCAAACAGACCGGCTTGCGCCAGAATCCCCGCCTGACGCATGCCACCTCCCAGCATCTTGCGCAGGCGGCGCGCACGGGCGATGAAATCGTGGCTGCCTACCAGCAGCGAGCCCACCGGTGCGCCCAACCCCTTGGAGAGACAAATCGAGATACTGTCAAACGGTGCAGCGATCACCGCGGCCGCTGTCTCGCTGGCCACGGCGGCGTTAAAAAGCCGGGCGCCATCGAGATGGAGCTTCAAGCCACGTTCAGCAACAAATGCCCCCATCTCCTGCAGATAGGAGAGCGGCAGCACCTTGCCGTTGTGGGTGTTCTCAAGGCAGATCAGGCGAGTCTGGACGAAGTGGGCATCATCAGGGGCCAGCGCGGCCTTGATATCATCGAATGCCATTGTGCCATCGCGCTGCATCGGCAAGGGTTGCAGGGCCACGGAGCCCAGCACGGCACTCCCCTGCGCTTCATAGCGATAGATGTGAGCGGCGTTGCCGAGGATGGCCCCCTCACCGCGCTGACAGTGGCTCATCACCGCCAACAGATTGGACATAGTGCCGGACGGCACAAACAGCGCCGCCTGTTTGCCCAGCAATCTGGCCCCAAAGGCCTCCAGCGCGTTGACGCCCGGATCTTCACCATAGACATCGTCACCGACTTCGGCGTGGAGCATGGCTTGACGCATGGCGTCAGTAGGCTGGGTGACGGTGTCACTTCGTAAATCGATATAGCGCATGAGATCCCTCCTGAAACAGGAGAGTGACGTTAGCCATGCGCCCCTCGCTTGGCAAGGGGCGCATGAGCAGAATGTGAAGCTAATAGACGTCCATAGAACCCGCAGGCGGGTTTTACCAAGGCATCGGCTGACCGTTGAGATCCAGTAGCTGACCCGATTGGGTCAACGATAACCCCTTGATGAGATTGAGCAGTTTCACCGCCACCTCGGCAGGCTCCTGCAATTGCTCCGCAGGCAACTCGCTCAGAAAGGGGGTGTTCATCGGGGAGTCCATCAAGCCGGGCGCCACCGCCACCACCCCTGCTTGCGGGAAACGCTGCGCCCACTCAAGGGCCAGAGTTTTCACCCCCATGTCGAGGGCAGCCTTGCTCATCCGGTAGCTGTAACGTCCCCCCTCCAGATTGGAGGTGATGGAGCCCGCCAGATCGGAGATGGCACAGAGCCACAGCGGATGGTCACTGCCCATCAACCGACTGAAACGGGCAGCCAGCGCCAGTGTTGGCCAGGCATTGGCCAGCAGGCTGTCGCACAGCCACTTGGGGTGCACCTCTTCGACCCGTCGCTCCGGCATAAAGCTGACATCGTGCAACAGGCCGATGGTGTTGATCACCACAGTGGGGAGCGGATCGGTGTCGTAGAGGGTAAACAGGGCGTCGAACGAGATGGCATCCACCTCTTGCAGCGGGAAGAAGGCCCCCATCTCGATCCCTTTTGGATAGGTGCGCCCGGCCAGAAGGAAGGATTCCCCCCTTGCCATCAGCTCTCTTGCCAGCGCCGAGCCCAGCGCACCGCTTCCGAGGATCAAGTAGCTCATCGCCCATTCCATGGAGAGTTATCTTGCTTAGAGCGTATCAGAATAATCAACCGGCCGTGACACGACCAAAGGGTAATATGCCCCTCATCACGCTTCCCCCAGATGGCGACCAAACTCCCGCGCCAGCGCCAAGTCGAGAAAACCGTCTGCTTTCTTGTGGGTGCGTAAAAACTGGTAATAGGCGAGCAGGGTGACCAGTGCCTCCTCATCGGGCAGCCCCACCCCGGGTTGCTGCTCGCCCAGCAGTAGCTGCGCCGCTGCCAGCGCCTCCCTGTCTACCACTTCCGCCTGACGGTAGAGATAACCGCAGCCGGTTGCCAGCCACTCCAGTGAGCAGTTGGCCCCCATGGCGATCTGGTTGGCCCGCGCCAGGCCAGGCTCGGCTCCCTTCAAATATTTGCGGATCAGCGCTTCACTGAGCCCCACCTTGCGGGCAAAAGCGCTCACGCTCATCTCCCCGATCAGGCTCTGCAAGCGCTCGGCAAATCCTTCCATCCAACTCTCTCCCCTACTCTGCGGTCAGAACCAAAGTTCGAATCATGCCACTGCCCATTATTGCTTTGCCAGCCACATGAGGCCAAGATGCCCGCAGTCATCTATGTTGCACATCGTTTTCGCATCGTGTTTTTCAAGGAGTCAACCATGTCTGTATCCCGTGTCGCCCTGCATCCGCAAGGCCCCACCTTCTCTCGCTTCATCATGGGTTACTGGCGCCTGATGGAGTGGCAGCTCTCTCCGGCCGCTCTGCTCGATCTGATGAAATATCATCTGGATCTGGGGGTCACCACCATCGATCACGCCGATATCTATGGTGGCTACCAGTGCGAAGAGGCCTTTGGTCATGCCCTACGCCTCGAGCCTTCCCTGCGCAGCCGGATGGAGATTGTCAGCAAGTGCGGCATCGCCCTCACCGCCAAACCGGAGCATGCCCTCAACCACTACAACACCGGCAAGGACCATATCATCGCCAGCGCCGAGGCCTCGCTGCGCAAGCTCGGCACCGACCATCTGGACCTGCTTCTGATCCACCGCCCGGATCCCCTGATGAACGCAGATGAAGTGGCCGACGCCTTTATCACCCTGAAACAGGCGGGCAAGATCAAGCACGCCGGGGTATCCAACTTCACCGCCCGTCAGTTCGAGCTACTGCAATCGCGCCTCCCCTTCCCGCTGGTCACCAACCAGCTGGAGATCTCGCCGCTTCATCAGGAAGGGACCCTCGATGGTACCCTGGATCAGTGCCAGCAGCTTGGCATCAAGCCGATGGCCTGGTCATGTCTCGGCGGCGGCCGACTGTTCAGCGATGACGCCTATGCCCCGCTGCGTGCCGAACTGGAGCAGATCCGTCAGGAAGTGGGCGCCCAGACTATCGAGCAGGTGGTCTACGCCTGGGTAATGATGCTGCCAAGCCAGCCGCTGCCATTGATTGGCTCCGGCAAGCGGGAGCGGATTGCTGCCGCCGTAGCCGCCGAATCTGTCGAGCTGAACCGCCAGCAGTGGTTCCGCATCCGCAAGGCGGCGCTCGGTTACGACGTCCCCTGATAACAGCAAAACGTCCAGAAACAAAAACGGCATGGGGGAAACCCATGCCGTTTTTTTATTGCCGAGGCACCTTAGCGGTGGCGCTGTTGCGGGCGACCACGGGGAGCATCTGTCTTCGGTTTGGCCTGGTTGACGGTGATGGTACGGCCACCGACTTCTGTGCCATGCAGACCAGCGATGGCCTTTTCGGCATCACCATTGACCGGCATTTCAATAAAACCAAACCCCTTTGACTGGCCGGTATCGCGGTCGATGATGATATCAACCTTGTCGACCTGTCCAAACTGGCTGAACAGGGTTTTCAGTTCGTCGGCCGTCATCCGGTACGACAGATTTCCTACGTAAATCTTCATGCCATCCACTCTCGATTCAAGGTGCCTTCTCTATGCAATTCCCAGCATAACGGTAAGGGCACAACCCCTATGCCGGACCTGCCATGGCTTCATGCCGTGGCCTTCTCCACACTGTCGTCAAGTGATTGATCTCTTGGGTTAACAGTGCAGACAAGATCAATTCGAGTCACTGGCAGTATCTGAGCTTTGCCGGGAATTGTCGAGAAAATAGTCGACTCAGGCCGATTGCAGATCTGACAACCGTTGCGCCAGCATCCGGCGACCGTGCCAGGCCCGTTTAAAGCCGAAGCGATAGACAGACGGGCTCACCAGATGCAGCTCCCCCGCCTTGAGATCCAGCAAGGCCATGGCCGCCGCCAGCTCCTCTTCACTCAGTTGCAGATCGAGGCTGAAGTCGAGCCACTGGCCGTCGTGGCCCACTCGCCGCTCCCGTTCAAGCGCCACCAGCTGGTTGCGGGGCAGCGCCAGCGCCTCATCCTTGTTGCCATTGAGCAGATAGATATGCTGTTCGTCCCACCCCAGCTCCGCCAGGCGCCAAGGCTGCCAGCTGCGGGGCAGCGACACCATGATCCCGGTGATGCCACCAAAGACCACGCCCACCCAGTTGAGCAGCGCCATGGCGCCCCAACCATCCCACAAGGAGGCCGCCACCACGCTCCAACTCACCAGCAACAGCAGAAAAATGACGCAGCGATAGCGCACCGCTGGCGGCATCAACAGCTGCACCTGCGAACCGGCAAGCAAGGATGTAATACGCATGAAAAGCTCCTGTCATCACGAAATGGCGCCATTGTGAATAGCCATCAGGATGCTGACAAGGGGGTTTTCTTTGTCATCCCCCTATAAAATCAATACCATGGCGTAAATGATTCTCAGTGGAACCCGCTTCTTGACCAGCTCGCAACCCTGTGTGCGCTTTTGTGGCGTCGACAAATTCTATGGCGACTTTCAGGCTCTTCATCACATCGATCTCACCATTGAACGGGGAGAGAAGTGGGTTATCTGTGGCCCGTCAGGCTCGGGAAAATCGACCCTGATCCGCACCATCAACGGGCTGGAGGGGATCGACGACGGCCAGCTGTTCCTGTTTGGCGAGCCGGTGACCCCTTCCTACCTGCGCCGCCTGCAAGGTCGGGTTGGCATGGTGTTTCAGCAGTTCAACCTCTTCCCCCATATGACGGTGCTGGAAAACCTGATGGTGGCACCGGTGCATACCCTGGGGTTGCGCCCTCAGGAGGCCAAAGCCCGGGCGCTCGGGCTGCTCGAGCGGGTGCGCATTCAGGCACAGGCCGACAAGTACCCTCACCAGCTCTCCGGCGGCCAGCAGCAGCGGGTCGCCATCGCCCGCTCCCTCTGCATGCAACCCGAGCTGATGCTGT
Source organism: Aeromonas sp. PI_26 (assembly GCF_027854445.1). Classification (NCBI taxonomy): domain Bacteria; kingdom Pseudomonadati; phylum Pseudomonadota; class Gammaproteobacteria; order Aeromonadales; family Aeromonadaceae; genus Aeromonas; species Aeromonas sp. PI_26. The sequence continues at coordinate 65,154 of NZ_JAJNOE010000019.1, read as the reverse complement.
TTGACGAGCCCACCTCCGCCCTCGACCCCGAGATGATCCGCGAAGTGCTCGATGTGATCCGCGAGCTGGCTGACGAGGGGATGACCCTGATCTGCGTCACCCACGAGATGGGCTTTGCCCGTCAGGTGGCGGATCGGGCGCTCTTTATGGACGAGGGGAAAATCATAGAGTCGGCCCCGCCCGCCCAGCTGTTCAACGCCCCTCGTCACCCGCGTACCCGGGCCTTCCTCGAACAGGTGCTCAGCTATCATGGCTAGGCTCAATCGCCCCCGCCTGCTCGGCTGGCTGTCAGGCACTGTGATGCTCTCTGCGCTACTGGGCTGGGCGCTCTATAGCGGCGCTCGCCAGATGGGCTATGAGTGGCAGTGGCCGCGGGTGTTGCCCTTTCTCGGCGAGTGGGACGAGGGAACCTTTTATGCCGGCCCCTTGCTAAACGGCCTGCTGGTCACTTTGCAGGTGGCACTGCTCAGTCTGTTGGGCACGATGGCGGTCGGTGTGTGCGTGGTTAGCCTGCGGCTGCTCCCCTCCCGGCTCGGCCCCTGGCTCGCCATCGCCTATCTGGCGCTGGTGCGCACCACGCCCCAGCTGGTGCAGCTCTATATTCTCTATTTCTTGCTGGGCCCCATGCTGGGATTGGCCCCTCTTGCCTGCGCCGTGTTGAGTCTCTCCCTCTATCAGGGGGCCTTCACCGCCGAAGTACTGCGTGCAGGTGTACAGGCCATTCCCAAAGGACAATGGGAGGCGGCCCACTCTCTTGGCTTGTCACGGTCCATCACCCTGCGCAAGGTGATCCTGCCCCAGCTGGTGCGCATCACCTTGCCGCCGCTGACCAACGAGCTGGTCTCCCTTATCAAACATTCGGCGCTGGTGAGTGTGATCGCTATCTTCGATCTGACCAACGAAGGGCGTACTCTGGTTGCCGATACGTTTCTGACCTTTGAGGTGTGGTTTACCGTAGCTGCCCTCTATTTGCTGTTAACCCTGACGCTGTCAGCCTGTTCGCGGGCGCTGGCCCGTCACCTGAATCCGGATCAACAAGGACGCTAACCATGAATCTGTCATTCAAGACCACCCTGTCGGGCGCAACCCTGCTACTGACAAGCCTGCTCATTCCGGCACTGGCACAAACTGCCCCCTCCGACACCCAGGCGCAGATCGATCAGAGCGGTACCCTGCGGGTCGGCATGTCCACCTTCGCCCCCTGGGCGATGCGCGACAAGCAGGGGGCCCTGATCGGTTTCGAGATTGACGTGGCCCGTCGCCTCGCCACAGATAACGGCTGGCAGGTAGAGTTCGTGCCTACCGCCTGGGATGGCATCATCCCCTCCCTGTTGGCGAAAAAATATGACGTCATCATCGGCGGCCTCACCATCACCCCCGAGCGGGAGAAGAGCGTGCGCTTCACCCAGGCCTACTCCCATTCGGGGGTGCAGCTGGCCGCCTCCAGCACCATGGCCAAAGAGAAGAAAACCGTGGCGGACTTCAACCAGCGCGGGGTGATCCTGGCGGTACGTCGTGGCGCCTCACCGGTACAGGTGGCAAAAGAACACTTCCCCAAGGCCACACTGCGCCAGTTTGATGACGAGTCACAGGTATTTCAGGAGGTGCTGAACGGTCGTGCCCACGGAGCCCTATCCTCTTCCCCGAAACCCGAGCAAGAGGCGCTGCGCCACCCGGATGCCCTATTTATGCCGTTTGCCGAGCCGTTGGCACAAGGCGATGAAGGGTTTGCCCTGCGCAAGGGGGATGATGCCCTGGCTGAGCAGTTCAACGAGTGGATCGCCGCCCGTCAGGCCGATGGCTGGCTCAAGGCGCGCCATGACTACTGGTTCAAGTCGCTGGCGTGGGAAGCACAGGTCGCTAACCCCTGATGCTGATTGCTCTAAAAGAGACCATCCGGCGCATCATCCGTGGGCCATGTCGGAACATCAACTGGCTGGATGGGGCGATCGCCCTGATCCTGCTGCTGGCTGGCCTCTGGCTGGCCAGCCGCCTGCACATAGGGGTGGCCTATCAGTGGCGCTGGCATGAAGCCTTCGACCTGCTGTTCACCCCCGGCCCTCACGGCGAGTTGCCCTACTTTTTCAGCGGTCTGCTCACCACCTTGCGCATCGCCCTGCTCGGCATGGTGCTGGCGCTGCTGCTCGGCACTGCGCTGGGGGTAGCCGCCTTCAGCCGCCGCCCCTGGCTGGTGATGCCCGCGACCCTTTTTATCCAGCTGATCCGCAATCTGCCGCCGCTGGTCTTTATCTTCATCTTCTACTTCTTTATCGCCAACCAGCTGCTGCCTTCGAGCGGCCTCTCCCGCTGGCTCGGCACCGTATCACTCTCCCCGTGGCAAGAGGCGCTGTTTGGCCCACCAGCCCGCTGGGAGAACCTCATCTCAGGCACCCTCTGCGTTGGCATGATCAGCGCAGCCTTCGTCGCCGAGATCGTCCGCGCCGGGCTGGCCGCCATCCCCCGTGGTCAGTGGGAGGCGGCGCAGAGCCTCGGGCTCTCTCCCTGGGTGCGGCTGCGCCATGTGATCCTGCCGCAGGCCATGCTGCTGATGCTGCCCCCACTCACCGGCCAGCTCATCGCGCTGGTGAAGGATACCGCCATCGTTTCCCTTATCTCGGTGCAGGAGCTCACCTTCGTCGGTACCGAGATGGCCAACTCCAGCGGACTGGTCTACGAGATCTGGCTGCTGGTAGCCGCAGCCTATTTATTTATATGTTTGAGTCTGTTCGTATTGCTGAGCCGACTCGAAGCAAGACAAGGAGCACGCACATGCTGACGTCCCTGTTGCTGGCGACCGTATTGCAAGCGGAAGCCATTGGCGGTTATGCCGCCGGTTGCCTGAAAAACGGCGTATCCCTGCCCCTCGAAGGGCCGGGTTATCAGGTGATCCGCACCAAGCGGCTACGCTACTACGGCCACCCCGACCTCATCCACTATCTGCAAGCGCTGGCCAACCAGACCCGCATGGCCGGGCTGCCGGATCTCTATATCGCCGATCTGGCGATGGCCCGTGGCGGCCCCTTTACCTCCGGCCATCGCAGCCATCAGACCGGACTTGATGCCGATATCTGGTTTCGCATGGCCAACCGCCCCATCAGCAAATGGGAGCAGGATGCCCCCAAGGAGTGGGCGCTGATCGACGAACCCAGCTACAAGATGTTACCGGGCCGCTTTGGCCCCCAGCAGCTCACCCTGCTGCGGCTTGCGGCCAGCAAACCCGAGGTGGCCCGCATCTTCGTCAATCCGGTGATCAAATCCGCGGTCTGCCAACAGGCTGGTAACGAACCCTGGGTCGCCAAGCTACGCCCCTGGGTGGGCCACTTCAGCCACTTCCACGTGCGGCTGCGCTGCCCGGTGGGCAGCCCCGATTGTGAACCCCAGGCTCCCATTCCGCCCGGCAATGGCTGTGGGGAAGAGCTGGCCTCCTGGCTAAAAGACAAGCCCCAGTTGCCCAAGGTCTCCGGCATCAACAAGCGACCTGAGCTACCTGCGCGTTGTGGCAACTGACCCCAAGCTGGTATGGTGATGCACTCTTGGTAGTACACCATCCATGGCGCACTATCGACTCGAAATATCAAAGGAGAACAACAAGATGGCCACATCACTCTGGCGCAGAACCACGCAGAGCCTGTTGACCCTGACCCTGCTGCTCGGCCTGACCGGCTGCGGCATGAACAACATTCCGACCCTGGATGAGCAGGTCAAGGCGAGCTGGGGGCAGGTGGAAAACCAGTATCAGCGCCGCGCCGATCTCATTCCCAATCTGGTGGCAACCGTCAAGGGCTACGCCAGCCATGAGCAGGAGACCCTAAAGGCGGTCACCGATGCCCGTGCCCGGGTCGGCAGCGTACAAGTGAGCGATCCTGCCCAGCTCAAGGAGTTTGAAGCGGCGCAGAACCAGCTCTCCAGCGCCCTCTCCCGCCTGATGGTGGTGGTAGAGCGCTACCCCGAGCTGAAAGCGGATCAGCAGTTCCTTGCCCTGCAGGCCCAACTGGAAGGAACCGAGAACCGCATCTCGGTGGCTCGCCGCGACTATATCGAGGCGGTGCGCCAGTTCAATACCGAGATCCGCACCTTCCCCGGCGTTATCTGGTCCAAGCTGCTCTACTCGGATCTGGAGGCCAAACCCAGTTTCAGTGCCAAACCCGGTGCCGATGAGGCGCCCAAGGTCAGCTTCCAATGAAGATGATGCTGCGCTGGTTTCTTCCCTGTCTGCTGCTCTGGGCCAGTGCCCTGCAGGCGGCACCGGACTTCCCGACGCTGAGCGGACGGGTGGTGGATGAAGCCAGTCTGATGTCCCGCAAACAGGCCCATCAACTGACCCAGCAACTGGCGGCCTTTGAAAAACGCAGCGGCATCCAGCTGGTGGTGGTCTCTGTCGACAGCCTCGATGGGGAGACTATCGAGGAGTACGGCTACCAGCTCGGTCGCCACTGGGGGATCGGCCAGAAAGGCAAGAACAATGGCGTGCTGTTGCTGATCGCCCAGGATGAGCGCAAGGTCCGGATCGAGGTAGGCTATGGATTGGAAGGCGCCCTGCCCGACGCCATCGCCGCCAACATCATCCATGGCCGCATCCTGCCCGCCTTCAAGCGCGGCGATATGGTGGCCGGGATCATGGCGGGCAGCCAGAGCATCATGAAGGCACTCGCCGGAGAATATCAGCCGGTCGAGCAGCCAAAGAGTGACAACGGTGGCGGCCCCTGGCTGTTTATTCTGGTGGTGATTGCGATGATCGTGCTCCACAACCTGCGCGGCGGTGGTGGCGGTGGGCCAGGAGGACGACGTCGGTCGGCCTATATGGCTGGTGGATTGGGTGCCGGCTCCTTTGGTGGTCGCTCCGGCGGCGGATTCAGCGGTGGCGGCGGCAGTTTTGGCGGCGGCGGAGCCTCCGGTGGCTGGTAACAGGAGTAAAGAGACAAATCATGATTTCTAAACAGTTCTTCCACACGCTTCAGGCCAAGGTGCGCGAAGCGGAGCTAGAGACTGATGCTGAACTGGTCACCGTGCTGGCCCCGGCCAGCGATGGCTATCGCTACATTCCCACCCTCTGGGCGGCGCTGCTGGCGATGCTCACCCCGCTGCTGGTGTTCCAGCTCGGCTTCTGGCTCGGCTGGTACGAAATCCTGCTGGTACAGTGGTCAGTCTGGCTACTGCTGAGCCTGCTGTTCCACTGGACCCCCATCAAGATGCGGCTCATCCCGAAGAAGGTTCGCCAGCACCGGGCGGCCCTGATGGCACGCCTGCAATTTGTCGAGCAAGGGCTGCACCGCACCCGCGACCGACTCGGGGTGCTGATCTTCGTCTCGGCCGCCGAGCACTATGTAGAAATACTGGTGGATGACGGCATCGCCCAGCATATCGACAACGGCCAGTGGCAGGAGATCATCGACGACTTCGTGGCGCGAGTGCGCAACAAGGAGATCGAACAGGGTTTTCTGGAGTGCGTGGAGCGCGTCAGCGCCATTCTGACCGATGCCTTCCCGGCCACCCGGGATCAAAACGAGCTGCCGGACAGTCTGATCATCCTCGACAAGCCCTGATCCGGTTTAAAAAACCGGCATTCTGCACAAGGGTTAGGCATTCGGAAAAGATTATGAAAAATAAGGGGAAAAGAGGTTGACCCACACAGCCCTTTCCCCTAAATTACGCCCCGTTCCAGCGCAACAGCGCAGCGAACGAAAAATTGGTGAGGTGTCCGAGTGGCTGAAGGAGCACGCCTGGAAAGTGTGTATACGGCAACGTATCGAGGGTTCGAATCCCTCCCTCACCGCCAAATTTAAAAAAACCGACCTCAGGGTCGGTTTTTTGCTTTCCGGCAAACACCTATGTCGACAAGTGAGCCAGAGCCACGCAGTGGCAGATCATCCACGCACTCATCCCCCGGTTTGCAAAGCACTGATGGAACATCACTGCTTTTCGTATTGCCAGCTCCCGCCTCCTACCTTGCTTTTGTGATTGCCCCACCCGACAAGCGTTCCTGCCTGTCACAACAGGAGCAACAAGATGATTGCAATGCCATCTTATGGCCGCAACACGCCTTCTTTTATGGACGTTACCCAGCGCCCATTAATTGCTCAGCGATTGGATTTCATTTTGAAAAACTGATACTTAAGTAGCTACACTAGCCATTATCAACATGCAGGGACGTGTAAAAGATGAGCTTGATTGGCTTGGTACTGGCGTTGATCGCCATCCTTGGCGGCAACATGATCGAGGGTGGTCATCCCAGTGCACTGCTCGATCTGCCCGCATTTCTGATTGTGATAGGTGGCACCATAGGTGCTGCGCTGACCCAGTTCCCTTTCTCCGTCGTCGGCAGCACCATGAGGCGTTTCAAATGGCTGCTCTCTCCCCTCAAACTCGACCTGCTGGAACAGGCCCAGTTGCTGGAGACCCTGGCAGGCAACGCCCGCCGCAGCGGTATGCTGGCGCTGGAAGGGATGATCGAGGAGATCAAGGATCCCTTCCTGAAGAAAGGGGTGCAGATGATGGTCGATGGCTACGAGAAGGCCAAAATCCACGAGGTGCTGGAGAACGAGATCGAGTTCGAGCAGGAAGATCTCGAACAGACGGTCAAATTCTATGAAGCCATGGGCGGCTACTGCCCGACCATGGGGATCGTCGGGGCGGTATTTGGCCTGATCCACGCCATGGGTCTGCTTGATGCCCCCGACAAACTGGGTGGCGCCATCGCGGTGGCCTTTATCGCCACCATCTACGGGGTATCCGCCGCCAACCTGATCTTCTTGCCGTTCGGCAACCGCTACAAAGGGTTTGCCCACCAGATCCGCCACTACAAGGAGATGACCCTGACCGGCATTCTCTGCATCGTGGATGGCGAATCCCAAGCGCGCCTGCAAGTTACCCTCGAACCTTATCTGGGAGGTCACGGTGGCCAAAAAGAAAAAGGCTGAAGCACCGGAGAACCACGAACGCTGGCTGGTCTCCTATGCCGACTTCATGACCCTGCTGTTCGCCCTGTTTGTGGTGCTCTACTCCTTTGCCATGGCAAAGCAGTCCGAAACCCGGGTGCTTATCCAGGGCTTTATCGAGTCGCTGGGTAAAATCGGCCTCATCTCCCCGCCTGCCGGCTCACCTTTGATGCAGGGGGGCACAGGGATTCTCGAGCCAGAATCAAAAACTACGCCGAGCAGCCCGAAAGAAGATACTGTGCTGGAGAAAGATGCCCCCATGGCGGCATCGGACCCCTTCAACGAGACCATAGGTGCCTCGGAAAAACCGAGCGCCACCGAAGCCTGGCCCCACAAGACCCAGGAGCAGGAGTGGGTGCAGGTGACCAAGCAGAAGCTGGAACAGCAGCTAAAGGCCCAGATTGAATCGAAGGATCTGGAGGTCGAGCAGCTTGGCAGTCAGCTGGTGATCCGCATCGGCGAGAAGGCGCTGTTTCCCGCCGATTCGGCGTTCCTGCAGCCCCAGTTCATCCCGCTGGTCAACAAGATCGCCGGCATTTTGGCCAACATCCCGGGGCAGGTAGTGGTCACCGGTCATACCGACAACTCCCAAGCGCCGGTGGAGCTCTATCGCAACAACTGGGAGCTCTCGGTGCTGCGGGCCTCCTCCATCGTGCAGACCATGCTGACCAACCCCCAGCTGGATGCCAGACGAGTCATCGCTCAGGGTGTTGCCGACACCCAACCCCGCTTTGCCAATGACACCCCCGAACATCGCCAGGCGAACCGCCGGGTCGATATCACCCTCTCCCAAGGCAAGGCCGCAGAAGAGTCGCTGCAACTGCTCAAGCCCTGATCCCCCCGCTCCCGCCTCGCGCGGGAGTCTCTTTTTTAAAAACAAATAACTCAATAATATCAACACCATAAGATCTTAATGATAATGATTGCCATTTATTGTCAAGTGGTCAGGCCTCTGCAATAATGCCGCCCTTCAGGCTTAAATAAAAACAATTATCATTATGAACAAACTGCTTCAGGCATGGCCGGCACTCCTGTGTGCCTCCGCTGGCGCGGCCGATCTTCCCCCTGTGGAGAAGGCTCGCAGCGACGACACCATCATTGTCACCGGGCAACGGGTACAACAGAAACTCTCCGATGTTTCCGGCTCCATCACCGTCATCACCCAGGAAGAGCTGGACCGTCAGGTCGCCAGCGAGCTGACTCATGTGTTTCGCAAGATCCCCGGTGTCTCGGTCACCGGCTCTGCCGGGCGACCGCAAAACATCAGCGTGCGCGGCATCGGTGGCAACCGTATCCTGCTGATCAAGGATGGGGTGCGCGTCAGCGATGGTTTTGGCGCCGACAACATCAATGACAAGGTGGGTCGCTTCAACTTCGATCTCGATGACATCAAGCAGATTGAGGTGGCCAAGGGAGCCGGCTCCTCCCTGCATGGCTCCGATGCCATCGGCGGCACCGTGGTGATGAATACCAAGCAGCCGGAAGATTATCTGCAACAGCAAGATAGCTATCTGGCGGCCAAAACCCTCTACGGTGGCGACAGCAACAAGAAGAAGCTCAGCATGACCGGTGCGGTACGGGCACTGGAGAGCGAACACCTGTTACGCCTCTCCGGCTGGCGTGGCAACGAAACCGCCAACTTTGAGGAGAACCGCATTCCGGCTGATTTGGATGGCATGAGTGCCTCCACCAGCAGCCGCCTCCCCCTCAATGCCCATCACGCTCTGCGGCTGGAGCTGGACTACTACGAGGATCACGCCAAACGCCAGATGGGGCCCAAAGCGGTGCCCCAACCCGATGGCAGCTGGGACGTGGTCGGTTTTCAGGAAGATGGCGATCAGCGCACCCAGGGCGGCAAGTTCAGTTGGGAAGCCAACGATCTGGGCATGGTCGATACCCTCAACTGGAGCCTGTTTGGCAACCAGTCACGCAACGAAGCCAACCAGCGCCAGCTGCTGCGCAACGATGCCCTGAGCGGCTATCCCAGATATCGCAGCCAGCGCACCCTCTCCACGTTCGAGGAGCTTCGCCTTGGCAGCGAGCTGGAGTTGCAGAGCAAGCTGAGCACCGGCTCGCTGGATCACACCTTCAGCTACGGTGTGGAGCTGGAGCAGGCCAACCACGAGCGGCCGGTCAGCAATCTGACCCTGGAAGATGGCATCACCACCCAGGGACAGAAAGCCCCCTTCAGCAAGGCAGAGACCCGCCGCGATGGCATCTGGCTGAGCGATGTGATCGATCTGGGCAGCTGGCAGTTTACCCCGACCCTGCGCTTTGACCGCCAGCGCCTGCGCGCACCGGACAGCAATCTGGCCGAGAACCACAGCGACCACATCTCCCCCAGTGTGGCGGCCAGTTACCGCTTCAACGAAACATGGCGCAGCTGGCTCAGCTATGCCAACGGCTTCCGCGCCCCCGCTTACGATCAGGTTTACGGCAACATTCCTCACTACTTTGCCATGCCGCCGTTCGAGATCATTGCCAACCCCAACCTCAAGGAGGAGACCAGCCACAGTCTGGAGTGGGGAGTGAATGGCCAAAGCGACAACTGGAGCGTCAAACCGGCCGTTTTCTACAACCGCTACTACAACTTCATCGACTGGCGCCAGACCGGTTTTCGCCTCGATGACGGTGTCTTCCTGCGCCAATATCGCAACGTTGCCAAAGCAGAAACCTGGGGCGCCGAGCTGGCCGCCAGCCTCTGGCTGAGCGACGAGTGGGAGCTTTCGACCAATCTGGCCTGGATGGATGGCAAGGATCACCGCGGTGAGCCGCTGCGCACCCAGACACCGCTGGAAGGCAACACCACCCTGCGCTGGCAACAGCTCGACTGGGGGGTTGAGCTCAGTGGCAACTATGCCGCCGCCATGACCAAGGTGCCCCAGTGCGCCAATGCGCAGACTGGCTACAACGGTGCCTGCCAGAGCAGCGCAGGCTGGTTCAGCCTGGATCTCACCGGCGACTGGCAGATCACCGAGGCACTCAAGGTCAATGCCACCATTGGCAACCTGCTCGATACCCGCTACGTCCGCTATCAGGATGTGGCCGGACTCCCGGCTGGCAGCGACACCTCCCTCTACAGCCAGAGCGGCCGCTACCTGTCAGCCAGCCTCAGCTACCGTTTCGTGGGGATGTGATGAAGCATCATGCAATCATGGCGGCCCTGTTGGCCGCCCCGTTGGCGTGGGCGCAAGAGGCCCTGCCACCGCCGATCCCGTCCCAATCGCACCTGATTTCAGGCAATCCCGTACGCCAGGATCCCTACTTCTGGTTGCGGGACGAGAGCCGTAGCAACCCGGCCATTCTCGCCCTGCTCAAGCAACAAAATCGCTGGAGCGAGCAGCAGCTCGCCGCGCAGCAGCCGCTGGAAGCAACCTTGCGCGCCGAGTTTACCCGCCATCCGGCGGGGGAATCTGTGCCAGACAACTGGCTTGTGCGCGGCGATCAGGCATGGCAGCTGCGCCCGGATGGCTCACTCTGGCAACGCCACGGGGGCAAGGTGCAGCAACGGCTTCCCGCCAGAGCGGGTGAGGGCTATTACGAAGCGGGCGGCTGGGCCCTGAGCCCGGATAACCGCACACTGGCCATCGCCGAAGACAGGCGCGGCGATCTCGACTATCAGGTCACCCTGCTCAATCTCCAAAGCGGCAAGGCGCTGGCCAGTTTGGCACAGCGCAGCGCTGATCTCGCCTGGTCACAAGATGGTCGCACCCTCTACACCATCGCCAACGAGCGCCACACCCTGCGCCCCTGGCAGCTGCGCGGCTGGCAGGATGGCCAGGAGCAGACTCTCTATGAGGAGCAGGATCCCGCCTGGCTGCTCAGCCTCTATCGCACCACGGATGGCCAGCATCTGGTGTTGCAGGGCAACAACCACGATAGCTCGGAGCAATACCTGCTCGACTCGGGCAAGCCGCAGCGGGTCAAACCCCGCCAGCGCGGGGTGGAATACTATCTGGACAGCCAATCCGGCTGGGTGATCAAGAGCAACCAGGAGGGAGCGTTTGCCCTCTATTCAGCCAGCACGCCGCTCGGTGAGTGGCAGCGCCTGTGGCCCGCCAAAGAGGAGGATCTCGGCGATCCCGAGAAGTGGCGACTGTTTGATCGCCATCTGGTGGTGCAGTTTCGCCAGCAGGGGGAGGATTGGCTCGCCCTGCTCGATCGCAACGGCTATGAACGCCAGCGCCTGCCGCTGGCCAGTGGCGCAGGAACCGGCTGGCTGCAAGGAGAACATGACCCGGCCAGCGACCGCATTCTGGTGCGCAGTCAGGGCTTGAGCCAGCCCCCCGGCCAGCGCTGGCTGGATTTGACCAGCGGCCAGTGGATCAACGACCAGCACACCGCAGGCAATAAAGCATGGCCCTATCAGAGCGAGCGGCGCTGGATCACCTCTGCCGATGGCACCCGGGTGCCTGTCTCGCTGGTGTGGCGCAAGGATCTGGCCCCCCGCGCCGTGCTGCTCTACGGCTATGGCGCCTATGGCACGCCGATGCGCCCCTACTACCAGAAAGAGCTGTTGAGCCTGCTGGATCGGGGTTTTGTCTACGCCATCGCCCATGTGCGCGGCGGCGGCATGCTGGGGGAGCAGTGGACCCGCGACGGGCGGGGCATCCACAAGCAGAACGGCATCAGCGACTTTATCGCAGCCGGTCACGCCCTGCGCCACTGGTCGCCCGACTCTGCTCCCCTGCCCCTGTTTGCCATGGGGGGCAGCGCGGGGGGCACGCTGGTTGCTGCGGCCCTCAACCAGCAACCGACACTCTTTAGCGGCGCCGTGTTGCAGGTTCCCTTCGTCGATATGCTCGGCACCATGAGTGATCCCGCCCTCCCCTTGACCCGTCAGGAGTATCAGGAGTGGGGCAACCCGGCCAAGCCCGCAGAGTATCAGGCGATGCGCCGCATCAGCCCCTACGACAACCTGCAGCGCGCCCCCTACCCGCCCCTGCTGGTCACTACCGCCCTGCACGACAGCCAGGTGCCCTACTGGGAGCCGGTCAAGTGGCTGGCCCGCCTGCGGGAGCACAGCACGGGCTCCGGCCCCTACCTGCTGCTGACCGAACTGGAGGGAGGCCACCGCGCCGGTGGCGGCGATCGGGCTCGTGAATTTGCCTTCTTGTTGAATCTGGCGGGGATCAACCAATGACCCTGCCGCTGATTGGGAGTACCACTATGAAACCCCTGTTGCCCGCCCTCTTGCTGGGGCTGGCTGGCTTTTCCACTCAGGCCACCGAACTGCGTTTTGTCGAACAGGACGCCCCAGCCGATCCCCGCCTCTGGCTCGAACAGCAGCTCGGCGTCACCCTGAGTGATGCCCCGGCCTATCAGCGCCAAGGCAAGCTGGGCCACTATCTGCATTATCGCCAGCAGCTCAATGGCGCACCGATCGCCGGCCTGATGGCCGCCGTCAGTCTCGATGAGCAGGGTCGCCCGTGGCGCCTTTATCACAATACCCGGCTGATGCAGGCACAGGCGACGCCATGTGATGAAGCAAGCCGCGCCGGGGTGGATGCCTATACCGCCACGCTGGATAGTACGGTGTGGCAATTCGCTGGCAGTGACGAAGCCCAGCCCTGGTACTGGCAGGATGGCGACACCCTGACTGCGGCCTGGCGTCTGCTGGCGGTGGAAAGCCAGCCGGGCAACAGCAAGAGCAGCCACTGGCAACTGTTTGTCACCTGCGATGGCAGCGCCCTGCTGGGGCGCACGCTGCAAGAGGCCAACACCCGTGCCGAAGCGGCACCGCTGGCAGGGGAAGCGGCCACGGTGCAGGCCCGCATCTTTGCCCTCGACCCACGCACCCAGCTGCAAGATGGCAATTTGCTGTGGCGCCACGATCTGGTGCTGGACAACGGGGCCTATCGCACCGTCCCGCTCACGGTACAAAAGGTGGATGATACCTACCAGCTGAGTGGCCCACGCGCCCGGGTCGTGGATGGCACGGCGCCGGAAACTGCCCCCTTTAGCAGCCCTGATGCCGATGGCTTCCAGCTGGATCACCAGCAGCCCGCCTTCCTCGATATCAATGGCTACTACCATCTGGATCTGGCCCAGCGCCATGTGGAATCCCTTGGCTACCCAACGCTGATGGGCGGCCCCCTGGCCATCGATACCGATGCCGGGGAGCAGGACAACTCTCTCTATGACCCCTTCCTGCGCCGGTTGGAAATTGGCCGGATAGGGGTACCCGATGCGGAAGATCCCATGGTGATCTGGCACGAGTTTGGCCATGCGGTGCAGCACCATATCCTGCCCGACATGGGAGAAGAGGGTGACTGGGGCGCCATCGGCGAGGGCTTTAGCGACTATCTGGCCGCCAGCTGGCGCCAGCGTAGTCCAGAGGCTCGCCAGTTCGAGCCTTTCATGGTCTTCAACTGGGATGCCAGGATCAGCGGCCGGACGCCCCGTCAGCTCGATGATCTGCGGGCGCGCTATCATCCGGGCTTCCTCTATCCGGCGCACCTCACCATCAACGGCAGCAACGGCGATCAGCTGTGGGGCACCCCGCTCTTCACCGCGCTGCGCCAGGCCGTTGAACAATATGGCGAGGTAGCCCGTGACGAGTTCGATACCCTGCTGATTGAATCCCACTTCGGCCTCGGCCCGCAGGTGCGGATGCCCCAGCTGGCGCGGGTCACCGTGGATACCGCCAACCGCCTCTATCCGGACCGCAGCTATGGCAAGCTGCTGGAGCAGGCCTTCCGCCACCACGCCCTGCTGCCCACTCCCATCGCGGCCCGCCTTGCCGATGACAGCTACCTGTTGCCCGGGGAGAAAAAGAGCCTCGCCATTGAACTAACCAACCAGAGCGGCCGGCCCCTGACCGTGGCCGACGCCAGCCAGCTCCCGACCAAGGGGCTCATGGGTGACGGTCACTGGCAGGGAGAGCTCAACGCCGATGGCACCGCCCGCTGGACCCTGCCGCTGGAAGCGGCGAGCAACCTGACCTGTGGCGAGGCAGTCACCTTGCCGCTGCAATTCCAGCTCACCCTGCCCAGCCCCACCGAGCGCCAGACCCACCTTGACCTGCAGCTGCCGATCGGTGAACCGCTCTGGCAGCGGGCCATCGGCCAGGGTGGCCAGATCAAGGATGCGGTGAGCGGTGAGCGGCACGGCCTGTCCCGCTTCACTCTCACCCTGCCCGAGAGCAAGGCCCGCATCGACAGCGGATTCGTGGTTGCCCTCGATCTGGAGCACAGCAAGCTGGAGCAGCTGGAGATCTGGCTCACCTCCCCTTACGGTACCCGGATCAGCCTGTGGAACAAGGGTTACGCCAGCCATACCCGGCTCAAGGGGGAGTTCCCCCGTGAACTGGTACCGTTCGAATCACTCGATAAGCTGCACGGCGAACCGCTCGCTGGCCGCTGGCTGCTGGAGATCAACGACACCAGCGCCGGTGACACCGGTCAGTTGCGCAACTGGCGGGTAGCCCAGCAAGTCGGCGCCCGCTGCGACAAGGATGAAGCCCTGCCCAACACCGGCATCATTCCCCTTGAGCAGGATGAAGGGGGTGGCGGCACGGCTTCCCCCCTGCTGCTGTTGCTGGCCCTCTGGCCCCGCATCTGGCGCCGGAGCACCCCGCGCCGTTGAATCCTGTACCACGGAGGTTACCGCCCCCGTGAACCTGTGACCGAATCAAGGAATGTGAAGTGAAACCATCCGTACTGGTTATTGCAACCCTCTCAGCCCTGCTCAGCGCCTGTGGCGGCGGGGAAGATAACGCACCACTGGCGATCCCGGACTACCGGGTCGATGTCGCCCTGCCAACCGCCGGTACCCTGTGCGCCGATCTGGATCAGAACTGGCAATGTGATCCTGCCGACCCTGCCGTCAGCGGCGAAGGAGTTGTGGCCCTGGTCAGCCGTTCGGCCAACATCGTCAACTCGCCCCTGCTGTTCGTACCGAGGAGCGGAGGCCTGCTGCTGGCACATCCGGCCGCCAAAGGGGATCCACAACGGCTACAACCGACCCTGCTCAGCACCCTGTGGCAGAGCCGCATTGCCGAAGGGGTGGCCGCCGATCGCGCACTGACGCAGCTGCTGGCCGATCTCGCGCCGCTGCAACCGGGCAGCGACCGCGCGGCCCTCGCAGGTCTAGGCCAGTTTGATCAGGCGCTACAGCAGGTGGCGATCAGCTTGCAGCAACAGGCCCGCACACGCCTTGCCACCGCCAAGGAGACCCAGTTGCTCACCACCAGCTATCGCGCCATCAGCCTGATGCTGGCGCAATTGGCTCAGGAGTGGCAGCGCAACGGCCAGTTTGCTGAAGAGACCCAAAGCGAGCTGCTGACCCTGCTGGTGCAGCAGCAGCCACGCAACCTGCTGACCGTCACCGGCGTCACCACCTTCAGCGATGGCAACGACCCGCTGCTGGAACAGGAACCCGATGACTATCCGGGACAAGATGCCAGCTGGAATCGCACTCGTCCCCAGCTTGCCTATCGCAAACTCGATGATCGCGGTCAGGTGCTCCCCGACAACGCGCCGAGCTGGCAGTGCGTCAAGGATCTCAATACCGGTCTGGTGTGGGAGGTCAAATCGGACGATCCCTTGAGTCCGGCCTGGAAAAGCAGACCCTTTGCCTATGAGGATGAGCAGTTCAAGGCGACCGCAGGCGAGCAGCAAGCGGCCTACCAGCATATTCATAACAGGATCGAACAGCTCACCGCCGAAGGAGATCTGGCGGCCCTCGCCCGGGCACAGGCGCTGACCACCATGCTGACCACCCGCGCGTATCAGCAGTGGCTCAATGGCGAGCAGCGTTGCGGCATCAGCCAGTGGCGGCTGCCCACCATGGGTGAGCTGATGTCACTGATGCACTACGGTAGCCTGGCCAAGGACCCGCTGGGTCAGCGCATCATCGTAGATACCCGCTACTTCCCGGATATCGCCTCCTCGGAAGATGACACCTACCATGGCTACTACTGGAGCGCCACCAGCAACACCGCCCAGCGCTTTTCCGGTGGCCCCATCAGCAAACGCACAGTCCTGCTCCTGGGAGAAGATGCGGGCACCACCTATCCCGCGCTGGTGCAGCAAGATACCTATATCGAGCTGATGCAGGTACGACTGGTCGCCACTCCCCAATAATCCGAGGAATATCATGAGCCTTTATCGCTTTTCGTTCGCCATGCTGGCACTGCTGGCCCCCCTGGCCCACGGTGCTGCCATTTGTGATGACACCATGGATCGCACCGCCCCCTCTGCCCGTTTTCTTGACCATGGCAACGGCACCGTCACGGATCAACACACCGGCCTCACCTGGATGCGCTGCAAACTGGGGCAGACATGGAGTGGCAGCAGTTGCCTGGGTGAACCGACCGTTTACTACTGGCAGCAGGGGCTGCAAGTGGCGGAGCGGATCCGCAGTGACAGCAGCCATGCTCTCTATCACTTCGGCGGTATCAGCCAGTGGCGCCTGCCCGACATCAAGGAGCTGGCGACCCTGGTCGAGCACGCCTGCTACAAGCCCTCTCTCAATGAAGCCATTTTCCCGCGCGCCATGGCGGGGGGCGGTAAAGAGGTCAATGAGGGCTATGTCTATCTGATGAGCAGCACGGTAACCTCCGCCAATGGTCAGCGGGCGTATCTGGATATCACCTCGGGAGATATCGGTCTTCGCTCCATTGGCGCCTACCCGGATCAGGTCTTGCTGGTCGCCAATAAACCCTGACCGCCCCACGCTCGAAACCGGAACGCGATGACAGGAGAGGCTTGAAAGCCTCTCTTTTTATTGCTCTTGCCACCCCCTATCTCACCCGCCATCACGCTCTTCTCCCGCCAGTGCCCCCTGCCCGCGATACCGACCTGATCCGGCTTCGCCCGCGGCATTTACCCCTTTCAGGTGATGACGAGGAGCAGCTCTCTGCGCTTTACAGGCCTTTCTCGCCCGCTATAACCAACAAAAAAGTGCGCTTCTTAACAAAATTTAATTACCGGTTAACCGATTAATAATTAACCCGTAAAAATGACATGTAAATCAGTGCGAAAGTGTCATAATGCGTAACATTATTGTTAAGTCACTTGATTAATTTGGTTAGGAAAAACCTCTATGTTTGCTGATATTTCTGCTCAACATTGGGCTTTTGCCATTTATGTCATCGGTGCCATCACCATCTGTCTGGTGATGATAGGCCTCGCCGCCCTGCTGGGGGGGCGTGCCTACGGCCGCACCAAGAACAAGCCATTTGAATCTGGTGTCGACTCGGTCGGCAGTGCCCGCCTGCGTTTTTCCGCCAAGTTCTATCTGGTCGCCATGTTCTTCGTCATCTTCGACGTCGAGGCGCTCTACCTGTTTGCCTGGTCTGTCTCCGTGCGGGAGAGCGGCTGGGTCGGCTTTATTGAAGCCACCATTTTCATCGGACTGCTGCTTATCGGCCTGATCTACCTCTGGCGCATCGGCGCACTGGACTGGTCACCGCGCAAACCGCAGCTGAACAACAAAAACAGTGATTGAACCACAGACCCTTTCCTTGAGGTTGCACCATGAAGTACACCCTGACCCGGATTGACCCGGATGCACCCGTTGAGCGCTACCCCCAGGAGCAGCGCCAGACCGTCGATGACCCACTGGCGCAAGAAGCGACGCGCGGCATCATGATGGGCCGTCTCGAGGAGGTGCTGCAAGACACAGTCAACTGGGGCCGCAAAAACTCCCTCTGGCCTTACAACTTCGGCATCTCCTGCTGCTACGTGGAGATGTGTACCGCCTTCACCTCCCCCCACGATGTGGCCCGCTTCGGCGCCGAAGTTATCCGTGCCTCGCCCCGTCAGGCCGACTTCATGGTGATTGCAGGGACCCCCTTCATCAAGATGGCACCGGTGATTCAACGCCTGTATGAACAGCTGCTCGAACCCAAGTGGGTGATCTCCATGGGCGCCTGTGCCAACTCAGGCGGCATGTATGACATCTATTCCGTGGTGCAGGGGGTGGACAAGTTCCTGCCGGTCGACGTCTACATTCCGGGTTGCCCGCCCCGTCCCGAAGCCTTTTTACAAGCCCTGATGCTGCTGCAGGACTCCATCGGCAAAGAACGCCGCCCCCTCTCCTGGGTGGTGGGCGATCAGGGGATCTACCGTCCCCAGATGCAGGCCGAAAAAGAGCGCAAGCGCGGCGAACGGATCAATGTGACCAACCTGCGCACGCCGGATGAGATCTGACCATGAAACTGACTCGTGATTTTCCCAGCAATTACGCCATGGCCCAGTGGCAGCCCAGCGACCACAAGGATGCCAAAGTGATTGGCGAACTGTTTGCCCACTTCGGGGCCGAGCACTTCACCGTGCAGACTACCCGTACCGGCGTACCGGTGGTCTGGATTCCCCGAGAACTGCTGCAGGATGTGATGGGCTTTTTGCGCAAGGTGCCCTCCCCGTTTGTGATGCTGTTTGATCTCAGCGCCACCGACGAGCGGCTGCGCAGCCATCGCGACGGTCTGCCCCAGAGCGACTTCACCGTTTTCTATCACCTCATCTCCATCGACCGTAACGCCGATGTGATGTTGAAAGTAGCGCTGGCCGAGAGTGACCTGCATCTGCCCTCCATCACCAACCACTTCCCCAATGCCAACTGGTACGAGCGGGAAGTGTGGGATCTGATGGGCATCACCTTCGATGGCCATCCCCATCTGACCCGGATCATGATGCCCAAGAGCTGGCAGGGTCACCCGCTGCGCAAGGATTACCCGGCGCGCGCCACCGAATTCGATCCCTTCATGCTCGATGCCGCCAAACAGGACATGGAGCAGGAGAACCTGCTGTTCAAACCGGAAGAGTGGGGCCTGGCCCGCGGCAACGAGAACGAGGACTACATGTTCCTCAACCTCGGCCCCAACCACCCCTCTGCTCACGGCGCCTTCCGCTTGGTGTTGCAGCTCGATGGCGAGGAGATCCGCAACTGCGTGCCCGACATCGGCTACCACCATCGTGGTGCCGAGAAGATGGGCGAGCGCCAGTCCTGGCACAGTTACATCCCCTATACCGACCGGGTCGAGTATCTGGGCGGGGTGATGAACAACCTCCCCTATGTGCTGGCGGTCGAGAAGCTGGCCGGCATCAAGGTGCCGCAGCGGGTCGACATGATCCGGGTGATGATGGCGGAGCTGTTCCGCATCCAGAGCCACCTGTTGTTCCTCGGTACCTATATTCAGGACGTGGGGGCCATGACCCCGGTCTTCTTCACCTTCACCGATCGGCAGAAGATCTACACCATCATCGAAGCAATCACCGGTGCCCGCATGCACCCGGCTTGGTTCCGCATCGGCGGTGTGGCCCACGACCTGCCGAAGGGATGGCAACGGCTGGTGCAGGACAACCTGCTGAGCTGGCTGCCCAAGCGGCTGATGGATTACGAAAAAGCGGCGATGCGCAACAGCATTCTGCGCGGTCGAACCATAGGCGTCTCTGCCTACACCACCGAGCAGGCGTTGTCCTGGGGCACCACGGGGGCCGGATTGCGCGCCACCGGCCTCAACTTCGACGTGCGCAAGTGGCGTCCCTACTCCGGTTACGATCAGTTCGACTTTGAAGTGCCGGTCGGCAGCAATGGCGATGCCTACGACAGAGCCACCGTGCGGATCGAGGAGATCCGCCAGAGCATGTCGATCATCGAGCAGTGCATGAAGAACATGCCGGAGGGCCCCTTCAAGGCGGATCACCCCCTCACCACACCGCCGCCCAAAGAGCGCACCCTGCAGCACATCGAGACCCTGATCAACCACTTCCTGCAAGTGTCGTGGGGCCCGGTGATGCCCGCTGCCGAGTCGTTCCAGATGATTGAGGCGACCAAGGGCGTCAACAGTTACTACCTGACCAGTGACGGCTCCACCATGAGCTACCGGACCCGGATCCGCACCCCGAGCTTTGCTCATCTGCAGCAGATCCCCTCGGTGATCAAGGGCAGCATGGTGTCGGACCTCATCGTCTATCTGGGCAGTATCGATTTCGTTATGTCGGATGTGGACCGTTAAGTGATCCCGCCTCCCGGCCATGGCCGGGAATTGGGATCGCCGGACGAGCAGTAAAAGGACAAGCCACCAAAGGTCAAGTCATGAGCCAGCAATGTCAGTGTCACAATAATCAGACCCCACAGGGGCAAGGGGCATGCAGCAGCAAACAGGACGACTTCGTTCTGAGCCAGGCTGAACGCGATGCCATCGAACACGAGAAACACCACTACGAAGATCCCCGCGCCGCCAGCATCGAAGCGCTCAAGATCGTGCAGCAGGCCAGAGGCTGGGTACCCGACGGCGCCATTCACGCCATCGCGGCCGAGCTCGGCATTCCCGCCAGCGACGTGGAGGGGGTCGCCACCTTCTATAGCCAGATCTTCCGCCAGCCGGTGGGGCGTCACATCATCCGCGTCTGCGACAGCATGGTCTGCTACATCAATGGCCATGAAGAGCTGATGGCCGGTCTCAAGGAGGTGATGAACCTCGGCCCCGGTCAAACTACCCCGGATGGCCGCTTCACCCTGCTGCCGGTCTGCTGTCTTGGCAACTGCGACAAGGGGCCAGCCATCATGATCGATGACGACACCTATGGCGGCCTCGATCCGGTGACCTTGCTGAAAACCCTGGAGGCTTACCCATGAGCCTGCCGCAAAACAAGATCCTCGCCTCTCTTGGCACCGCCAATCGCACCCCGCGAGCCCCCGAGACCCACCCGCTCACCTGGCGGCTGCGGGATGACGGCCAGCCGGTGTGGCTGGAGGAGTATCAGGCCAAACAGGGCTATGAAGCGGTGCGCAAGGCGCTCGGCCAGATGAGCCCGGACGAGATCGTCAGCACCGTCAAGGATGCCGGTCTCAAGGGGCGTGGCGGCGCTGGCTTCCCCACTGGCGTGAAGTGGGGGCTGATGCCCAAAGACGAGAGCATGAACATCCGCTACCTGCTCTGCAACGCCGATGAGATGGAGCCCAACACCTGGAAAGATCGCCTGCTGATGGAACAACTGCCCCACCTGCTGATCGAGGGGATGATCATCAGTGCCCGGGCGCTCAAGGCCTATCGCGGCTACATCTTCCTGCGCGGCGAATATGTGGATGCTGCCATCCACCTGCGCCGGGCGGTGGAAGAGGCAAAAGCCGCAGGTTTGCTTGGCAAGAACATTCTGGGATCCGGTTTTGACTTCGAGCTGTTCGTCCACACCGGCGCCGGTCGCTACATCTGTGGCGAAGAGACGGCCCTTATCAACTCGCTGGAAGGGCGACGCGCCAACCCGCGCGCCAAACCTCCCTTCCCCGCCGTCTCCGGCGTCTGGGGCAAACCCACCTGCGTCAACAACGTCGAAACCCTCTGTAACGTCCCCGCCATCATCGGCAACGGAGTCGCCTGGTATCACGGGCTGGCGCTGCCGGGCTCGGAAGATCACGGCACCAAGCTGATGGGCTTCTCCGGCAAGGTGAACAACCCCGGGGTCTGGGAGCTGCCGTTTGGCATCACCGCCCGCGAGCTGTTTGAAAATTACGCCGGTGGGATGAAGAGCGGCTATCGCCTGAAAGCCTGGCAACCGGGCGGCGCGGGCACCGGCTTCCTGCTGCCGGAGCACCTCGATGCCCAGATGTATACCGCCGGTATCGGCAAGGTCGGTACCCGGATGGGGACTGGCCTCGCCATGGCGGTGGATGACTCCATCAGCATGGTCTCCCTGCTGCGCAACATGGAGGAGTTCTTCGCCCGCGAGTCGTGTGGCTGGTGCACGCCCTGTCGCGATGGCCTGCCCTGGAGCGTCAAACTGCTGCGGGCACTGGAGCGTGGCGAAGGGCAATCCGGCGATCTGGCGACCCTGGAGCAACTCTGCAGTTTCCTTGGCCCGGGCAAGACCTTCTGCGCCCACGCGCCGGGCGCCGTCGAGCCGCTGGCCAGCGCCATCAAATATTTCCGCTCCGAATTCGAGGCCGGGCTCAAAGGCAGCGGCGACAACCGCAAGCCGGTCAAAGGGATCCAGCCCAACCTGCTGGGCGAGCGCTGGTAACGACACCACAGATTTCACAAAACAGGTTTCAGGGAAGTTGTATGGCAACCATTCATGTAGACGGCAAAGAGTACGAGGTAGACGGGGCAGATAACCTGCTGCAAGCCTGTCTGTCGCTGGGTCTGGACGTCCCCTATTTCTGCTGGCATCCGGCGCTGGGTAGCGTTGGCGCCTGCCGCCAGTGTGCGGTCAAACAGTATCAGAATGCCGATGACAAACGCGGTCGTCTGGTCATGTCCTGCATGACCCCGGCCACCGATGGCAGCTACATCGCCATCGAGGACGAAGAGGCTAAAGAATTTCGCAAGAGCGTGGTGGAGTGGCTGATGACCAACCACCCCCACGACTGCCCGGTGTGTGAAGAGGGCGGCGCCTGCCACCTGCAGGACATGACGGTGATGACAGGCCACAACAGCCGTCGCTACCGCTTCACTAAACGCACCCACCAGAATCAGGCGCTGGGCCCCTTCATCGGTCACGAGATGAACCGCTGCATCGCCTGCTACCGCTGCGTCCGTTACTACAAGGATTATGCCGGTGGCGAGGATCTCGGGGTCTATGGTGCCCACGACAACGTCTATTTCGGGCGGGTCGAGGATGGCACCCTGGAGAGTGAATTTTCCGGCAACCTGGTGGAGGTCTGCCCCACCGGCGTCTTCACCGACAAGACCCACTCCGAGCGCTACAACCGCAAGTGGGACATGCAATTTGCCCCCAGCATCTGCCAGCAATGCTCCGTGGGCTGCAACATCAGTCCGGGCGAGCGTTATGGCGAGCTGCGCCGCATCGAAAACCGCTTCCACGGCAGCGTCAACCACTACTTCCTCTGTGACCGTGGCCGCTTTGGCTATGGCTACGTCAATCTGGCGGACCGCCCGCGCCAACCGCTGCTCAAAGATGGCAACGACCAGCTGACCATCACAGTCGATGGCGCCCTCAACCGAGCCGCCGATGCCCTGCGCACGGCCCGTGGCCTCATCGGCATCGGCTCGCCCCGCGCCTCGCTGGAGAGCAACTTTGCCCTGCGCGAGCTGGTGGGTGAAGCCAACTTCTACGCTGGCGTCGAGCAGGCCGAGTGGGCCTGTCAGCTGAAGATGCTGCAGATCCTGCAACAGGGCGGCGTGCCGACTCCGAGCCTGCGGGACATGGAAGAGGCTGACGCCATTCTGCTGCTCGGCGAAGATGTCACCATGAGCGCCGCCCGTATCGCGTTGGCGCTGCGTCAAGCCGTCAAGGGCAAGGCTCGCGAGCTGGCCCGCAAGATGAAGGTGGATCTGTGGCAAGTCGCCGCCGTACAGACCCTGGGTCAGAACGAACGCTACCCGCTGCTCATCACCAGCCTCGACACCACCCGTCTTGACGATGTGGCGGCCGACAAGCTGCACGCCCCCTATGCCGATCAGGCGCGCCTTGGCTTTGCCATCGCCAACCTGCTCGACCCGAGTGCACCGGCCGTGGCCGATCTCGGCCCCGAGCTGCAAGCACAAGCGACTCGCTGGGCCGAGCTGCTCGGCAACGCCAGGAAGCCGCTCATCATTGCAGGCTCCAGTGCCCGCGATGTGGCGCTGCTTGAGGCGGCCAGCAACATTGCCCGCGCCCTGAAAGGTCGAGCTCAGGAGGTAAGCATCGCGCTGGTTGGCCAGGAGGCCAACTCGCTGGGTCTGGCCATGCTGGGCGCTCAAACCTTGTCAGACAAGCCGCTCGAAGCCGCCCTTGCGCGTATCGAGGCCGAAGAGGGGCTGGCGCTGGTCACCCTGGAGAACGATCTTTACCGCCGCGCGCCGCGCAACCGGGTGGATGCTGCGCTGGCACGGCTGCAGCACCTGCTGGTCATCGACCATCAGGCGACCCCGACCGCCAACAAGGCAGATCTGGTGCTGCCAGCGGCCAGTTTTGCCGAGGCCGATGGCACCCTGGTGAACATGGAAGGGCGCGCCCAGCGCTTCTTCCAGGTCTATGCGCCCGCCTTCTACAACGCCGATATTCAGGTGCGTGAAGGGTGGCGCTGGCTGGCAGCGCTGCAAGGGGCGATAGAACGCAAGCCGCTGCGCTGGCAGAACTTCGACCAGGTCAATCATGACTGTGCCACCAGCAATCCGCTGCTGGCTACCATGCTGGAAGCGGCGCCCAACGCAGGCTTGCGGATCCGTGGCATGCGACTGGCCCGTGAGCCGCATCGTTACAGCGGTCGCACCTCCATGCTGGCGGATCAGAACGTCAGCGAGCCACGGGTAGCGCAAGATCCCGACTCCCCCTTCAACTTCTCCATGGAAGGGTATGCCGGAGCCCGTCAGCCGCTGCCGCAAGTACCGTTCGCCTGGGCGCCGGGCTGGAACTCTCCCTCCGCCTGGAACAAGTTCCAGGATGAAGTGGGTGGCAAACTGCGTGCTGGCGATCCGGGTCGCCGTCTGCTGGAAGCAACAGACCCGCAGGCAGAAGGCAAGGAGCTGCTCGGCTGGTTCACCACCATCCCCGCCCCCTTCAAGGCCGCAGAGGCGCTGCAAGTGGTCAATTATGCCCAGCTGTTTGGCGGCGAGGAGCTCTCCGCTCGCAGCCCGGTCATTCAGGCCCGGATGAACGAACCCGAGCTGGTGCTCAATCCCCTTGATGCGCTGCGTCTGGCCCTCCACGGGGGCAGTCAGGTCTCCTTCTCCTGGGGCGGTAGCCACTGGCAACTGCGTCTGCGGCTTAGCGAGCAGCTGAGCGCCGGTCTGGTGGGGCTCCCCCTTGGGGTGAACGGCCTGCCGACGGCCCTGCAACAAGCCTCAATCACTAACCTGCAGGAGGTGATCGCATGAGCGAGTCGCTGATCGATCTGTTGCTGGAGGTGGGCAAGGCACTGATCGTGCTGGTGGGGATCGTGGGGGCCGGCGCCTTCATGAGCTTCATCGAGCGCCGTCTGCTGGCCCTGTGGCAGGATCGCTACGGCCCCAACCGGGTGGGGCCGTTTGGTCTGCTCCAGCTGGCCGCCGACATGATCAAGATGTTCTTCAAGGAGGACTGGATCCCGCCGTTTGCCGATCGGCGGATCTTTATCCTGGCCCCCATCATCGCCTTCACTGCCTTTATTCTGGCGTTTGCGGTGGTGCCCATCACCCCCACCTGGGGCGTGGCGGATCTCAATGTGGGGCTGCTCTACATCCTGGCCATCGCAGGGCTGGCGGTCTATGCGGTGCTGTTCGCCGGCTGGTCGAGCAACAACAAATACTCATTGCTCGGCAGCTTGCGCGCCTCGGCCCAGACCCTCTCCTACGAGGTGTTTCTCGGGCTATCCCTGATGGGGATCGTGATCCAGACCGGCAGTTTCAACCTGCGGGATATCGTCGAGGCACAGGCAGACTTGTGGAACGTGGTGCCCCAGATCCTGGGCTTTGTCACCTTCCTGTTTGCCGGTGTCGCCGTCACCCACCGTCACCCGTTCGATCAGCCAGAAGCCGAGCAGGAGCTCGCCGACGGCTATCACATCGAGTATGCGGGGATGAAGTGGGGTCTCTTCTTCGTGGGCGAATATATCGGCATCGTGCTGATCTCCTCGCTCATCGTGACCCTCTTCTTCGGTGGCTGGCACGGCCCCTGGCTGCCCCCCTTCATCTGGTTTGCCCTGAAGACCGCCTGTTTCATGGTGTTCTTCATCCTGCTGCGGGCCTCCCTGCCTCGCCCGCGCTTTGACCAGGTGATGTCGTTTGGCTGGAAAGTCTGCTTGCCGCTGACCCTGATCAATATGCTGGTCACCGCGGCAGTTGTACTGATAAGTACGCAGTGAGGCACTCAATATGAAAATTGTTAGCATTATTCAGGGTGTCGGCACCCAGTTACGCAGTCTGGCCATGGTCTTCTCCCATGCCTGGCGGCCCCGTGAAACCCTCAACTATCCGGAACAGGCTGTCTATGCGGCCCCCCGCTACCGCGGTCGCATCGTGCTGACCCGTGACCCCGACGGGGACGAGCGCTGCGTAGCCTGCAACCTCTGCGCGGTCGCCTGCCCGGTCGGCTGCATCTCGCTGCAAAAATCTGAGCGGGAAGATGGTCGCTGGTATCCGGAGTTCTTTCGCATCAACTTCTCTCGCTGCATCTTCTGCGGCCTGTGTGAAGAGGCTTGCCCCACCACCGCCATCCAGCTGACGCCGGATTTCGAGATGGGTGAGTATCGCCGCCAGGATCTGGTGTACGAGAAGGAAGATCTGCTGATCAGCGGGCCCGGCAAATACCCGGACTACAACTTCTATCGCATGAGCGGGATGGCCATCGACGGCAAGCCGAAAGGGGATGCCGAAAACGAAGCCAAGCCCATCGATGTCAAGAGCCTGCTGCCCTGAGGAGTCAATCATGGAACTGGCATTTTATGCCTCGGCCCTGGTGGCCATTTACAGCACGCTGCGGGTGATCAGCACCAGCAATCCCATGCATGCGCTGCTCAATCTCATCATCTCCCTCATCGCCGTGGCCATGATCTTCTTCTGCCTGGGTGCCGCCTTTGCGGGCGCCCTGCAGGTGATCGTCTACGCCGGCGCCATCATGGTGCTGTTCGTGTTCGTGGTGATGATGCTGAACCTGGGGAGTGCCCAGGCACAGGAGAAAAAGTGGCTCACCCCCATGACCTGGGGGGGCCCAGCCCTGCTCTCGCTGATCCTGCTGGGCTTTCTGGCCCACGGCATTCTCGGGGTGACCGGGGGCCTGATCGGAGTGACCGAGGTGACCGCCAAACAGGTGGGTGTCGAGCTCTTTGGCCCCTATGTACTGGCGGTGGAGCTCGCCTCCATCCTGCTGCTGGCGGGTCTGGTAACCGCCTATCACCTGGGTCGGGAAGAGAAGAGCGGTGAAGTGCTCTCCGTCCCCCGCACAGCATCCCGCTCTGCACAAGAAGGAGGTCAGCAATGAATGGAATCCCCATGGAGCACGGGCTTTTGCTGGCCGCGGTGCTCTTCTGCATCGGCTTGTGCGGTCTGCTGATCCGCCGCAACCTGCTCTACATCCTGATGAGTATCGAGATCATGATGAATGCCTCGGCACTGGCGTTTGTGGTGGCGGGTAGCCGCTGGGCCCAGGCCGATGGCCAGATCATGTATATCCTGGTGATTTCTCTGGCGGCAGCGGAGGCCAGTATCGGCCTTGCCCTATTACTGCTGCTCTATCGTCGTTACCACACCCTGAACGTGGACACTGTGAGCGAGATGCGCGGATGAGCCTCTTATATCTGACTTTTCTATTTCCGCTGCTGGGATGGCTGGTGCTGGCCTTCTCCCTCGGCCGGTTTGGCGAGCGTACCTCGGCGCTGATCGGGGTGGGTTCCATTGGTCTCTCGGCGCTTACCACACTCTGGGTCGGCATCGACTTTCTGGGCAACCCGCCAGAGGGGGGCGTCTATGTCCAGCGCCTGTGGCAATGGATGGCGGTGGGCAACTTTACCCCGAGCTTCTCGCTGGCACTGGATGGCCTGTCGCTGACCATGCTGGGGGTGGTGACCGGGGTGGGTTTCTTCATCCACCTGTTCGCCTCCTGGTATATGCGTGGGGAAGAGGGTTACTCCCGCTTCTTCACCTACACCAACCTCTTTATCGCCAGCATGCTGTTTCTGGTACTGGCCGATGACCTGCTGTTTGTCTACCTCGGCTGGGAAGGGGTGGGGCTGTGCAGCTATCTGCTGATCGGCTTCTACTACAAGGATCGCAAGAACGGCGCGGCGGCCCTCAAGGCATTTGTCGTGACCCGGGTGGGTGATGTCTTCCTCGCCATCGGCTTGTTTATCCTTTATCGCGAACTGGGCACTCTCAATATTCACGAGCTGCTGGTGCGCGCACCGACCCTGTTTGCCGAGGGCTCCCCTGCCCTGTCGCTGGCCTGCCTGATGCTCCTGGGCGGCGCGGTCGGCAAATCGGCACAGCTGCCGCTGCAAACCTGGCTGGCGGATGCGATGGCAGGCCCGACCCCGGTCTCCGCGCTGATCCACGCCGCCACCATGGTGACCGCCGGTGTCTACCTGATTGCACGTACCCACGGCCTGTTCCTGCTGGCGCCAGAGATCCTCCATCTGGTCGGGCTGGTTGGCGCCATCACCCTGGTGCTGGCAGGCTTTGCCGCGCTGGTTCAGACCGATATCAAGCGTATCCTCGCCTACTCCACCATGAGCCAGATTGGCTACATGTTCCTTGCTCTCGGTGTCGGCGCATGGGAAGGTGCCATCTTCCACCTGATGACCCACGCATTCTTCAAGGCGCTGCTGTTCCTCTCCGCCGGTGCCGTTATCGTCGCGACCCATCACGAGCAGAACATCTTCAAGATGGGTGGCCTGCGCAAGAGTCTGCCGCTGATCTATGCCTGCTTCCTGGTAGGTGGTTCGGCGCTGGCCGCGCTGCCGCTGGTCACCTCGGGTTTCTACAGTAAGGACGCCATCCTGTGGCAAGTAGAAGCCTCTGGCCAAAGCGCTCTGCTGTGGGCCGGTCTGGTAGGGGCATTCCTCACCTCCCTCTACACCTTCCGACTGATCTTTATCGCCTTCCATGGCAAAGAGCAGACCAAAGCCCACGCCGGTCACGGTCTGGCTCACCATCTGCCGCTCTTGGTTCTGCTGGTGCTCTCCACCGGGATTGGGGCTCTTATCACCCCGCCACTGGCAGGTGTACTACCCGCAGGCCCGGGGGACCATATCGAAGAGGGTCGCCATGCGCTGGAGATCACCTCCGGCATCATTGCCATTGCTGGCATTGTGCTGGCCGCGTTTCTGTTCCTTGGTGAGCGCCGTCTGGCCACCTCCATTGCCAACAGCGCGCCGGGCCGCCTGCTCAGCACCCTCTGGTTCAACGCCTGGGGCTTTGACTGGCTCTATGACCAGCTGTGGGTCAAGCCCTATCTGCTGGCGACCCGTCTGGTCGGGCAGGATCCACTGGACTGGATGATGGGCCTGCCCGCCTGGCTTGCCCTGCGTGGCAACCAGCTGCTGGCCTGGACCGTGACCGGCAAGTTGCGCTGGTATGCCGCCTCCATGGGGATAGGCGCCGTGCTGGTGCTGGCGCTGTTGCTGCTGGGGTAACGCGATGAACAACCGGACAATCATACAGCCAGGCTGTTTGCTCTCCCTGATGGAACAGGGAGCGCAATCTCATATGAACTTGAACGAGAGCTGATACCGTGACCTTACTCTGGATCTTGCTAATTCCTTTTATCGGCGGCTTGCTCTGCTGGCAGATGGAGCGTCTCGGCGGGCAGTTTGTCCGCTGGGTTGCCCTCCTCTCCATGAGCGCCAGCCTGCTGCTCTCCTGTGCCATCTGGCTAAGTGGTGATTTCTCTCTTGCCACCACCGGCCTCGACAGCGCGGGCGTCTCTGGTGCTGCCTCCGCCTGGGCCGCCGAGTGGCGCCTGCCGTGGATCCCCCGCTTCGGCATCTCTTTGCATCTGGCGGTGGATGGCCTGTCGCTCTTGATGGTGATCCTCACCTGCTTTATCGGAGTACTGGCCATTCTCTGTTCGTGGAAAGAGATCGTGCAGCGCATCGGCTTCTTCCACCTCAACCTGCTCTGGATCCTGGGCGGCGTGCTCGGGGTCTTTATGGCGCTGGACCTGTTCCTCTTCTTCTTCTTCTGGGAGATGATGCTGGTCCCCATGTACTTCCTGATTGCGCTCTGGGGCCACTCGGTCACTGACGGCAAATCACGGATCAACGCCGCAACCAAGTTCTTCATCTACACCCAGGTGAGCGGCCTGATCATGCTGGTGGCCATCATCGGGCTGGTGCTGACCCACCAGCATGCCACCGGAGTCTTCACCTTCAACTATCTGGATCTGCTCAACACCCCGATGAGCAAGGGCGTTCAGTGGCTACTGATGCTGGGCTTCTTTATCGCCTTCGCGGTCAAGATGCCGCTGGTACCGCTGCACGGCTGGCTGCCGGATGCCCACAGTCAGGCGCCGACCGCAGGTTCGGTGGATCTCGCCGGTATTTTGCTCAAAACCGCCGCCTACGGCCTGCTGCGCTTTGCCCTGCCCCTCTTTCCGGAGGCATCCGCCGAATTTGCCCCCTACGCCATGGTGCTGGGCCTGATCGGCATCGTCTATGGCGCCATCGTGGCCTTTGCCCAGACCGACATCAAACGGCTGGTAGCCTACACCAGCATCTCCCACATGGGCTTTGTGATGATCGCCATCTACTCGGGTAGCGAGCTGGCCCTGCAAGGCGCCGTGGTGCAGATGATCGCCCACGGCCTGTCGGCTGCCGGCCTCTTTATCCTCTGCGGTCAGCTCTACGAGAGGTTGCACACCCGGGATCTGCGCCAGATGGGCGGCCTGTGGGGACGCCTGCGCTATCTGCCCGGCGTGATGCTCTTCTTCTCGGTGGCGTCGCTCGGCATGCCGGGCACCGGCAACTTCGTCGGCGAGTTCCTGATCCTGGTCGGCAGCTTCCAGGTTGCCCCGGTTATCACGGCAGTCGCCACCTTCGGTCTGGTGCTGGCCTCGGTCTACTCCCTCATCATGTTGCAGCGCGCCTGCTTTGGCCCCACCAAGGATGAGAGCATGCTCAAGGGGCTGGATCGCCGCGAGCTGACCATGATGATGGTGATCGCGGGCCTGCTGGTTCTGCTTGGCCTCTATCCCCAACCCGTGATTGATACCGCCAGCAGCAGCCTTATCAACGTGCTGCACTGGTATCTGCTGCCGACTGCTGGAGCCCTGCAATGACTTTCTCCGCTTCCCAACTGCTGGCACTGCTTCCCCTGCTGTTGACCACCGGGGCCATGGCGGCCCTGATGCTGGCCATCGCGTGGCGCCGCTGTGTCACCACCGCCTTTACCGTGACCATTGTTGGCCTCAATCTGGCACTGTTCTCGCTGCCCATCGTGATGGCGCAAGGGGATCAGGGGGTCACCCCGCTGCTGCAAGTTGACAGTTACGCCGTCTTCTACATGGGACTGGTGCTCATCGGCGCCCTGGCCACCTGCACCTTCGGTCAATCGTGGCTGAAAGCCTACCCGGATAACCGGGAAGAGTTCTTCCTGCTGCTGCTGATCGCCACGGCCGGTGGTCTGGTGCTGGCTTGCTCCCGCCACCTCGCCTCCCTCTTTATCGGGATCGAGATGCTGACCCTGCCGATGTTCGGTCTGGTCGGGTACGCCTACCGCGAGCGCCACTCGCTGGAAGCCGCGGTGAAGTACATGGTGCTCTCTGCCGCCGCCACCGCCTTCTTGCTGTTTGGCATGGCGCTGCTCTATGCCCAGGCTGGCAGCCTGAGCTTTGATGCCCTCGGGGTGACCATGGCCCAAAGCCCGGCTCACCATCCGCTGCTGATGGGTGGCCTCGGTCTGATGCTGGTCGGTTTTGCCTTCAAGCTCTCGCTGGCCCCCTTCCACCTCTGGACACCGGATGTCTACGAAGGTGCACCGGCACCGGTCGCCACCTTCCTTGCAACCGTCAGCAAGGTCGCCGTGTTTGCCGTACTGCTGCGCTTCTATCTGGCCGTACCGGCTGCTGCCGATCCCATGATCCACTGGTTGCTGGCCGCCATGGCGTTCATCTCCATCCTCATCGGCAACCTGCTGGCACTGGTACAAAGCAACATCAAGCGGATGCTGGGCTACTCCTCCATCTCCCACTTTGGTTATCTGCTGGCGGTGATCGTGGCGAGCCGTATCGGCCAGATGCCGGTGGAAGCGGCCGGGGTCTACCTGCTGATGTATCTGTTCACCAGCCTCGGCGCCTTTGGCGTCGTCAGCATGATGTCGAGCCCCTATCGCGGCAAGGATGCGGACTCTCTGCACAGCTATCGCGGCCTGTTCTGGAAGCGTCCCTACCTGACCGCCGTACTGACCGTGATGATGCTCTCTCTGGCCGGTATCCCGATGACGCTCGGCTTCATCGGCAAGTTCTACCTCATCGGTGTGACTGTCGAGGCCCAGCTCTGGTGGCTCTCCGCTGCCATAATCCTGGGCAGTGCGTTGGGTCTCTACTACTACCTCCGAGTGATGGTTACCCTCTATCTGCGTGAGCCGGGCATGCAGCAACGCGATGCCAGCGCCAACTGGGCGCTCTCCTCCGGTGGCGTGGTTGTGCTGCTCTCGGCCGCTCTGGTGGTATTGCTCGGCCTCTACCCACAACCGGTCATCTCGCTGGTACAGGGTTTCCAGAACGTCGTACTGCAGTAACTCAAACTGCGGCTCAATCAAAACCGGCTCCTGTGGCCGGTTTTTTATTGCCACCTAACCGGATACATCCTGCCACGACTCAAATTTGTCAGTCTTTAGAAAGGCTTATACCGACACATTAAATATTGATGGGTATTCACCCAGCCCCCTTGCTGATATATTGATGACTGGCAGGAATGGAGTTCCGAGCGATGATGCAGCCTACTTTTCATCAATTTGATGCGCATCCACTGACCGACACACTGCTTCCCTACCGAGGGGGACGACTCGATGTGTTGCTGGCCGAGCGGGATGCCGCACGTGTTGCCGAACTGCAGCAGCAGTGCCAACGCCTCGATATTCAGCTTTGCGGGGCCATCTTTCCAAGCCTGGTCAGCCAGCATGGTTTCCACGAACAAGGGGCCTGGCTATTGCCCCGCCCGGCATCTCACAACCCTCTGCTGATCCCACTCTCCTATACCGCCAGCGCCGATGAGCTGGCCGCCATCATCTGCGAGCAGCTGGCCCCTCGGCTCTCAGAATGGCCAGCTCCACAGAAAGTCCCCACCCTCTTTCTTACTTTCGACGCCATGATCCCCAATATTGCCTCCATTCTCGAAGGGCTCTATCTGCGGCTGGCGGACAGGGTCAACTATGCCGGCGTCAATGCTGGCAGCGGCCAGTTCACGTCCATGCCCTGCCTCTTCGACAACCAGACATTGCTGGAACACGGAGTCAGTTGCGCACTGCTTCCCTACCAAAGTTACTCACTGCTCGAGCACGGCTACCAACTCACTGCCCAACCCATGCTTGCCACCAGCAGCGAGGGCAACAAAATCTCCTTTATCGACTGGGAACCAGCCTTCAGCCGTTATCAGTCTCTGATCCGGCAGCAATTCCAGCAGAGCCTCACGCCGGAGCAATTCTACAAGTACGGCGTCCACCTGCCGCTCGGGTTACTCAGAGCCAATGGCGACGTGATCGTACGCATCCCGGTCGCCGTCACCGAAGAGGGTGCCCTGCTCTGCGTCGGAGAGGTACCTGACCACAGTATCCTCACTCTGCTCAAGGCGCCGCAAAGTCCGACCGCCCATGCCATCGAGCTGGCCGGGAAACTCAGCCAGCACGGTGTGCCTGAACGCATCGAGCTCTACTACTGTGCTGGGCGTCAACAACACTTCGGTGAGCAGAGTGCGCTTGAGCTGGAGACCCTCTTCACCCACAGCGGAGCCCACGAGCTGGTCGGCGCCCTCTCACTTGGTGAAATAGGCAGCCTGCGACCGGGGGACTATCCGCTGTTTCACAACGGAGCCATTCTCTGCAACGGGGAGGGACGGCGATGAACAACGATCACGCCATGGCCATTGTTTGCGACCTTTCTCTCTGTATCGGGCGTGAGGTCACCCTCGACGCCTTGCTGACCAAGGTGCTGCAACGCTTCCTGTTTCACTGTGCCTGCCCGGTCGGGGTGGTACTGCAGCAGTTGCCGCAAGGGGAGCAGAGGATCGTCAAGGCGGTCGGGGACGAGCAGTTGCTCCAGCATCAAGGGCAATCCGTGAGCCTCCCTTCCTGGGTCATCGAAGGCGATCAGTGCATCCTGCGCGCCCCGCTCCCCCTGCCCGGCTCTCGCACCTATCCCTTTGCTTATCGCCTCAAAGTCGAGGGGGGGTATCTGATGCTGCTGCTCTCCCCCAATCCGGAGCATCAGGGTGAACAGATCTGCCAACTGTTCAGCCCGATCCTTGGCAACCTGGCCCGCGCCATCCAGTTGTGCCGGGACAGCGAGCAGCTGGCAATGCGCCAGCAGGCGGAACTGGTCGATATGCAGCGCTTCAACGAATCCCTGTTAAGGGCCATCCCCATCCCGGTGTTCTGTAAGGATGTCGAGGGACATTTCATCAGCTGCAACCCGACCTTCACCCAAATCACCGGCATCAGCAAGGCCGAGCTGCTGGGCAAGCGAGTGGATGAAATCTTGCCCCCTGAGCTGGCCGAAGAGTACATCCAGCGCGATCTGGAGGTATTGCGCAGCAGGCAACCGCAATATTTCGAGCACCCTCTGCTGGATCGCTGTGGCAGGCGCTATCAGGTGCTCAACTTCAAGGATCTCTTCTATGACCATCAGGGCGAGGTGGCCGGCATCATAGGGGCGCTGGTCGATATCACCCGCATCAAGGAGAGTGAGCAGCAGCAACGCACCCTGCTGTTCCAGACCATAGCTGCCCTCTCCTCCGCCATTGCCCACAAGGATCCCAGCACAGCAGGCCATGAACGGCGAGTACATGATTTGGCGCTGGCCATCGGCCAGCATCTGCAACTCTCTCAGGAGCAGCTGGATGGACTTGGTCTCGCTGCCATGGTGCACAACATCGGCCTGCTGCAGATCCCGGCGGAGATCCTCACCCGTCCCCGTGAACTGAGGCCCGTTGAGTTCGAACTTATCAAGCAGCATCCGCAGGCCGGTTGCGAGATCCTGCAACAGATAGACTTCCCCTGGCCCATCACCACCATAGTGCTGCAGCACCATGAAAACATGGATGGCAGCGGCTATCCGCAGGGATTGCAGGGGGATGCCATCTGCCTGGAGGCGCGCATCATCCGGGTGGCCGACTCCCTGGCGGCCATGACCGCCCACCGTCCGTTTCGGCGGGCCCTCTCCTTCACCGATGCCTTCGCCGAGCTGACCCGCTATGCCGGTGTCCACTACGACGAACAGGTGGTCAGCGCCTGCTTCGCCGTCTGGCAGGCGGGCTACCGCTTCTCCCCCCTTTGACCGAGGCTGGATGACGATGAGTTCAAGACCCGCACCGCCCTTTACCCCGCAGCCCACGGCCGCCCTGCTTGGCCAGGTGATGGATCAGCTGCCCTACCGGGTGCTGCTCAAGGATACCCGCTCCCTCTTCATCGCCTGCAACCGGCTGCTGGCAGACGATCTCGCCCTCACCCCGGCCGAGCTGGTCGGCAAGTGCGATGCAGACTTCTTCCCGGCCGAGCTGGCCCAGCGCTATCGGGACGACGATCTCAGGGTCATGACCAGCGGCACCACCCAGCGCCACGAGGAGCCTTATCTCAAGGGAGGTGAGGCCCGCTGGCTCAGCACCACCAAGTTTCCCCTGTTTGACGAGCTGGGTCAGGTGGTCGGCGTCGGGGTCTTCTTCGATGACATCACCGAGAAGAAGCAGCAGCAGGAGCGGTTGCAACAGTACACCTGGACCCTGGAGGCCATCGGTCGCGCCCACCATGCGATGCTGGAGCAGGACGATGAGAAGAAACTGCTGCAGGAGATCTGCGACGCCATCACCTTTGATGGCCGCTTCCCCCTCGTTACCGTATTGCAGGAGGTAGCTGGCCAGAGCGTACTACAGGTGCTGGCACAGGCGGGCAATGCGGTCTGGTTCTCCAACGATGAGTGGCTCACCCGGGATCGGACTCTGCACCACGCCATCCGCGAGGGATCCGTGTGCAACGAGGCACTGGCCAGCGAGTTTGTTCACCATACCGCGACCCTGCGCGCTCGCCTGCTGCTGCCGCTGCAGTGGCACGACAGTTTGCGGAGCGGCCTGCTCATTCATAGCGAACAAGCACGCGCCTTCACCGATGAGGAGATGCATCTCTTCAGCCGGCTGGCTGACTACCTTGCCTACGGTCTGCAGGCCCGTAGCACCCAGCAGGCCTATCTCGCCGCCCAACGCGACAAAGTGTTGCATGCACGTCAGCTGGAGCTGGCACTGGAAGATGCCCTCGGAGCCATTGCCGCCGTGCTGGAGCAGCGAGATCCCTACACCGCTGGCCACCAGAAGCATGTCGCGACCCTGGCGCTGGCCATCGGCCGCGAGCTGCAGCTCGATGAGAAGCGGCTTAGGGGGCTGTATCTGGGAGCCATGGTGCACGATATCGGCAAGATCCAGGTACCGGTCGACATCCTCACCAAACCGGGCAGGCTGACAGCTCAGGAGTTTAATCTGGTCAAGGAACACCCGATCGCCGGCTATCAGGTGCTCAAGGATGTCGCTCTGCCCTGGCCCATCGCCCAGATGATCCACCAGCACCACGAGTATCTCGACGGCTCCGGTTATCCATCAGGGTTAAAGGGCGAGCAGATCCTGCTGGAAGCGCGCATTCTTACGGTGGCAGACATAGTGGAGTCCATGTCCTCCGATCGTCCCTACCGCGCCGCCCTTGGCATTCCTCAGGCCAGAGCCCACATCATCGAACTACGCGGCACCAAGCTGGATGAAGCAGTAGTGGACGCCTGCCTGCGCATTCTCGACCGCGGGGACTTTACCCCCCATGAGCTGGGCCACGGTCAAACCTGAGGTCGCACATGCCATAAAAAAACCGGCCACAGGGGCCGGTTTTTGTTTGCGTTGCAGGCTTAACCCAGACGGACTCGGGCGTTGCGGAACATCCGCATCCAGGCGCCATCCTCGCCCCAGTTGTCAGGGTGCCAGGAGTTGGCCACGGTGCGGAACACCCGCTCCGGGTGCGGCATCATGATGGTGGCGCGACCGTCGGTGGTAGTCACTGCGGTGATGCCGTCCGGCGAGCCGTTCGGGTTGGCCGGGTACTGCTCGGTCACGCTGCCGCGGTTGTCGACAAAGCGCAGCCCCACCAGCCCGCTGGTTTGCAGTGCGTTCAGGTGAGCGGCATCGCGCACCTCGACACGCCCTTCCCCGTGGGAAACGGCAATCGGCATCACCGAGCCTGCCATGCCGGCGAAGAAGGCCGACGGGGACTCCTGCACTTCCACCAGGCTGAAGCGCGCCTCGAAGCGCTCGGAGCGGTTGCGCACAAAGCGCGGCCACAGATCGGCGCCCGGGATGAGATCCCGCAGGTTGGACATCATCTGGCAACCGTTGCAGACACCCAGAGAGAGGGTATCGCCACGCTCGAAGAAGCGCTGGAACTGCTCGCGGGCGTTGTCATTAAACAGGATGGACTTGGCCCAGCCTTCACCGGCCCCCAACACGTCACCGTAGGAGAAGCCGCCACAGGCCACCAGGGTCTGGAACTCCTCCAGCTTGATGCGACCGGAGAGAATGTCGCTCATGTGCACGTCCACTGCCGCGAAACCGGCACGATCGAACGCCGCCGCCATCTCCACATGGGAGTTGACTCCCTGCTCGCGCAGCACCGCCAGACGGGGGGATACCCCACGGGCGATATAGGGAGCAGCCACATCCTCGGACGGGTTGTAAGTCAGCTTGGCATGCAGACCCGGATCGGTGGCGTCCTGACGGGCCGCGTGCTCACTGTCGGCGCACGCCGGGTTGTCGCGCAGGCGCTGCATCTGCCAGCTGGTCTCGCCCCAGATGGTGCGAAGAGCGGTACGGCTGGCACGATAGACCTCCTGACCGCCCCGCTGCAAGGTGATGAGATCCCCTTCGCGCACGGTACCGAGCACATGGGAGCAGGCTGCCAGACCGTGACCGGCCAGCAGAGTCATCACCGCCTCTTTATCTTCACGACGCACCTGAATGACGGCGCCCAGCTCTTCGTTGAACAGCGCCGGCAGCAGCTCGCCGCCGATGCGATCGAGCTGGATGTCGAGGCCGCAGTGGCCGGCAAACGCCATTTCGGTCAGGGTGACGAACAGGCCACCGTCGGAGCGGTCGTGGTAGGCGATCAGTTTGCGATCGGCCACCAGCGCCTGAATGGCGTTGAAGAAGCCCTTGAGCTGGACCGGATTGTCGAGATCCGGCGCCTTGTCACCCAGCTGGCGATAGACCTGCGCCAGCGCCGAGGCGCCGAGGCGCTGCTTGCCATTGCCAAGGTCGATGAGGATAAGGTCGGTTTCACCGAGATCGGTACGCAGTTGCGGAGTAACCGTGTTGCGCACATCCTCGACCCGGGCAAAAGCGGAGATGAGCAGGGAGAGCGGCGAGGTGACGCTGTGCTCCTTGCCATCCTGCTGCCAGCGGGTCTTCATGGACATGGAGTCCTTGCCCACCGGAATGGTGATGCCAAGGGCCGGGCAGAGCTCCTCACCTACCGCTTTGACCGCCTCATAGAGACCGGCATCTTCACCCGGGTGACCGGCAGCGGCCATCCAGTTGGCGGAGAGCTTGACCCGCTTGAGGGAACCGATGTGGGCCGGTGCCAGGTTGGTGAGCGCTTCCGCTACCGCCATGCGAGCGGAGGCGGCGTGGGAGAGCAGCGCCACCGGGGTACGCTCGCCCATGGACATGGCTTCGCCGTGATAGCTGTCGTAGGTGGCAGCGGTGACGGCGCAATCGGCCACCGGGATCTGCCAGGGGCCAACCATCTGGTCGCGATTGACCAGACCGGTCACGCTGCGATCGCCGATGGTGATAAGGAAGGACTTCTCCGCCACGGTCGGCAGACGCAGAACCCGCTCGGCCGCGTCACTCAAAGTGATGCCATCTAGCTGGAGCGCTTTGCCCTGTGCTGGGAGGCTCACCACGTCACGGTGCATCTTGGGCGCCTTGCCCAGCAGCACGTCCAGCGGCAGATCGATGGGCTGATTGTCAAAGTGGCTGTCAGAGAGGGTCAGATGCTTCTCTTCGGTCGCGGTGCCGATCACGGCATAAGGGGCGCG
Source organism: Aeromonas sp. PI_26 (assembly GCF_027854445.1). NCBI lineage: Bacteria > Pseudomonadati > Pseudomonadota > Gammaproteobacteria > Aeromonadales > Aeromonadaceae > Aeromonas > Aeromonas sp. PI_26. Next base: position 26,582 of record NZ_JAJNOE010000019.1, on the reverse strand, counting down.
CTCGCGCTCGCACAGGGCCTTGAACAGCGGCAGCTTGTCCTGCGCTACCGCCAGCACGTAACGCTCCTGGGATTCGTTGCACCAGATCTCCAGCGGGCTCATGCCCGGCTCGTCGCTCTGAATGGCGCGCAAATCGAAACGACCACCCCGCTCACCGTCGTTGACCAGCTCCGGCATGGCGTTGGAGAGACCGCCCGCCCCCACATCATGGATAAAGACGATAGGGTTGTCGTCACCCAGCTGCCAGCAGCGATCGATCACCTCCTGGCAACGGCGCTCCATCTCGGGGTTGTCACGCTGCACCGAGGCAAAGTCGAGATCTTCGGCTGACTGGCCGGAGGCCATGGAGGATGCAGCACCACCGCCCAGACCGATGTTCATCGCCGGGCCACCCAGCACAATCAGTGCCGCGCCGACCGGGATCTCCCCTTTCTGGACATGTTCGGTGCGGATGTTGCCGATGCCGCCTGCCAGCATGATGGGCTTGTGGTAGCCACGCACCTCGACGCCGTTGTGGCTCGGCACCTCCTCTTCGAAGGTACGGAAGTAGCCGAGAATGGCCGGACGGCCGAACTCGTTGTTAAACGCGGCGCCGCCGAGCGGCCCCTCCTGCATGATGTCGAAGGCACTGACGATACGGCTCGGCTTGCCGAAATCCTGCTCCCAGGGCTGCTCGAAGCCTGGAATGCGCAGGTTGGAGACGGAGAAACCGACCAGACCCGCCTTGGGCTTGGCACCGCGACCGGTGGCTCCCTCGTCGCGGATTTCGCCGCCGGAGCCGGTGGCTGCGCCCGGGAACGGGGAGATGGCGGTCGGGTGGTTGTGGGTCTCCACCTTCATCAGGATGTCGACCTGTTCCTGGTGATACTGGTATTCGCCGTTGGCCGGGCTCGGGAAGAAGCGGCCCCCCTGGCTCCCTTCCATCACGGCGGCGTTGTCTTTATAGGCAGAGAGGACATGATCCGGCGTCTGTTCGAAGGTGTTTTTGATCATCTTGAACAGCGACTTGGGCTGCTGCTCGCCATCGATGGTCCAGTCGGCATTGAAGATCTTGTGACGGCAGTGTTCGGAGTTCGCCTGGGCGAACATGTAGAGCTCGATGTCGTTGGGGTTGCGACCCAACTTGGTGAAGTTCTCCACCAGATAGTCGATTTCGTCGTCGGCCAGCGCCAGACCGAGCGCCACGTTGGCTTCGGCCAGGGCTGCGCGACCACCGCCCAGCACATCCACCTGGGTGAAGGGGCGCGGCTCGTGGTGAGCAAACAGGGCGGCAGCTTCGCTCATCTCGGCAAACACCACTTCCATCATCCGATCATGGAGCACGGCGGCAATGGCGCTGCGCTGGGCGGCACTCAGCTCACCCTGCCCCTTGATGGTCAGGTAATAGGCAATACCCCGCTCCAGCCGCTTGACCTGTTTCAGGCCGCAGTTGTGGGCGATGTCGGTTGCTTTGGAAGACCAGGGGGAGATAGTGCCGGGGCGGGGGGTAACAAGAAACAGCTGACCGCTGGGGGTGTGTTCGGGGATAGTCGGGCCGTAGCGCAAGAGCTGGCCCAAGGTCGCTCGCTCGGGGGGAGAGAGGGGGCTTGTCAGCTCGGCAAAGTGCACATACTCGGCATAGACATCCTCTATCTCTACTCCGCTCTCTACTCCACTCTCGTTTCTCATCTGTGCGAAGCGTTGCAGCAGTTTTTGGACACGAAAATCAGACAGTGCTGGGGCACCACGCAAGATATCCATATGACCTTTCTCACCAAGTTTTAAAGTGGGGGGGAATTGAGACGCGCGTATTATAGGGATCTGGCTCACAGCGGACAAACGTTTTTCTCACTTCGTGCAGTGTGACTCTGCGCACACTCTCTGGTATAAAGGTGCCTCTTTTTTGACAAATGCCGATTTTTTCAACAAAGGTACTCACCTACTTGCGCTGCATTTTTCGACTGTTTATCGGGCTGTTGTTGACGCTGACACTGGTTGGCTGCGACTTCTATAGCCCCTCCAGCCAGCTGGAGCAGATCCGCCAGCGAGGCGAGATCCGGGTTGGCACCATCTATGGTCCCACCTCCTATTACCAGCGTGACGACCTCGCCCAGGGATTCGATTACGAGCTGGCGCAAAATTATGCCGACTGGTTGGGGGTGAAACTCACCATCATCCCGGTCGACACCACTGACCAACTGGTCACCCTGCTGAAAAAGGGCAAACTCGATCTGGCGGCTGCCGCCATCATGGTCACCCCCGAGCGACGCGAGCTGTTTCGCTTCGGCCCGGGCTTCTATCAGGTCTCTCCCAAACTGGTCTACCGCAACGGCAAACCCAAGCCGGCTTCGTTGAACGATATCAAGGGCAAGCTGGTGGTGGCCGCCGGCTCCACCGGTGAAGATCTGCTCAAAGAGATGAGCAAAGAAAATCCGAAACTAGCCTGGAGCACCAGCGACAACGCCGATGTGGAGGAGCTGCTCAAGCAGGTGGTGGATGGCAAGATTGACTACACGGTGGTGCAGGATACCGTGCTGGCCCGTACCCAGCGCTACTACCCGGAGCTCACCGAGGGGCTGACCCTGGCCCAGAAGCAGACCGTTGCCTGGGCCATGAGCAAGCTGCCCGATGACAGCCTCTATGCCAGCGTGATCGACTTCTTCGGTCAGCGCTTTATGGATGGTGCCATCGCCAAGCTGGACGAGAAGTACTTCGGCCACGTGCAGAACTTCGACTTTGTCGATACCCGCACCTTCCTCAAGCGCGCCAAGAGCCTGCTGCCCAAGTACCAGCCGCTGTTCCAGACTCACGCCAAGAATATCGACTGGCGTCTGCTCGCCGCCATCAGCTATCAGGAGTCCCACTGGGACCCGCAGGCCCGCTCCTACACCGGCGTGCGCGGCATGATGATGCTGACCGAGCCCACTGCAAAAGCGATGGGGGTCAACGACCGGCTTCATCCGGAAGAGAGCATCAAAGGTGGCACCCTCTATCTGCAACAGATGATGGAGAAGGTGCCGGATTCGGTGCCCGATGACGAGAAGGTGTGGTTTGCCCTCACCGCCTACAACATCGGTTACGGCCACATGATGGATGCCCGCCGCCTGACCAAAGAGCTCGGCAAGAATCCCGACGCCTGGAGCGACGTGAAAGAGGTGCTGCCGCTGCTGCAACAGGCGCGCTGGCACCGCAAGGTACGTTACGGCTATGCCCGTGGCAGCGAGGCGCGCAACTATGTCAACAACGTGCGCCAGTATTACCAGAGTCTGCTCTGGCTCGACAACGAGCAACAGAAGGCACATCAGCGGGAGAGTCTCGACAACGACAGCGAGCCCGAGCTGGCCGAGCGCCCCACCGCCATCGCCGAAGTGGTCAATCAGATCACCATGCGCTAACCAGCCATTATTCGGCTGTTTTCACACAAACTTCTCTGTTACCATCGATTCACATCGGAGCCTATCCGAAATCGCATTGTTTTCATTATGTTGAGAGATTAAATAACAGCAATTTCGGATGGGCTCCATCAATGACCCAAGGCCGGGATGGCCACCTGAGTTGGGAGGAGACCAAGATGCAAAAACGTAGAAAAATCAGTCTGGTCAGAAAAGCGAAGTGCAGCTGGAGCCCCAGACGCAAACTCAAGCTTAATGACATCAAGCGCAATCTGTGGCGCAGAAATCGATCCTATACCCTGCTTATTGCAGAGCACACAGCATAAACCCGGCATTCGCCGGGTTTTTTTATCTTCTTTCTCACCTGAATACTGTCTTACACCAGCGCCGCCTTGAACTGTACCGATCGCTTGGAGATCAGCGAGTTGCAGTGGTTGCAGAAGTAATCCACTGCGCCGCACGCCTTGAGACGCTCCAGCTCCTGTTGGCAGGTGGGGCAGATAGCCGTGACGCGAACAGGGGCCTGGCACTGGCCACAGGTTTGCTCCTTGCTGCGGGTGTCCAGTTCAGCCTGGCATGATGGACAAAGCAGGGCTTCCATAATCAACTCCTCGAAAAGTGGATCTGCCATGGTCTTGTTCCATGGCAGATCCCCCTCCCCTTATTCCTCACCTTAACATGGCGAGGATAACAAAGCGGCTGCCGGTGAGGGCAGCCGCAAGGGCTTATTTCTTCTTCATCTTCAGCAGGCGTTTGCGCTGACGTTCCTGACTCAGGGTCATGGTGTTTTTCTTGCCTTCAAACGGGTTGACCGACTCCTGGAACTCGACCCGGATCGGCGAGCCCATGATCTTGAGGGACTTGCGGAAGTAGTTGATCAGATACCGCTTGTAGGAGTCCGGCAAGTCGTTCAGCTGGTTGCCGTGGATCACGATGCGCGGCGGGTTGTAGCCACCGGCGTGAGCATACTTGAGCTTGACGCGGCGACCGTTGACCATCGGCGGCTGATGATCTTCCTGCGCCATCTGCATGATGCGGGTCAGCATGGCCGTGCTGGTACGACGGGTGGCGGACTGGTAAGCCTCCTGAATGGATTCAAACAGATGGCCGACACCGCTGCCGTGCAGGGCGGAGATGAAGTGAACGCGGGCGAAGTCGATGAAGCCCAAGCGACGATCCAGCTCGTTCTTCACATCCTCTTTCACCTTCTGATCCAGACCATCCCACTTGTTCACCACCAGCACCACGGAGCGACCGGCGTGGAGCACATAGCCAAGGATGCTCAAGTCCTGATCGGTGATGGTCTCCTGGGCGTCGATCACCAGCAGGCAGACGTTGGCATCTTCGATGGCCTTGAGGGTCTTGATAACGGAGAACTTCTCCACCGTCTCGTGCACCTTGCCACGACGACGCACACCGGCGGTGTCGATGACCACATACTTCTGCTCGTCACGCTCCATCGGAATGTAAACGGAGTCACGGGTGGTGCCGGGCATGTCATAGACGATGACCCGATCTTCACCCAGCATACGGTTGGTCAGGGTAGATTTACCGACGTTGGGACGACCAACGATGGCGAACTTGATAGGCAGGTCGGCGAACGGGGTCTCCTTGGTGTCCTCTTTGGTATCGAGTTCACCGGCAGCCACCATGCGCAGTAGGGCTTCTTCGTCGAAGTCCTCCTCTTCCTCATCCTGCGCATCTTCATCGGTAGCGGAGTCGACCAGGGTCTCCAGATGGGGAGCCAGGGCCAGTTCCAGCAGGCTCAGCACGCCACGACCGTGGGCGGCCGCGATCTGGTAAACCTCGCCCAGCGCCAGACCGTAGAACTCGGAGACCGCGGAATCACCGTCGATACCATCGGTCTTGTTGGCCACCAGAAATACCTTCTTGTGGGCCTTGCGCAGGTGCTCGGCGATGGCTTGATCCGCCGCGGTCAGGCCGGCACGGGCATCCACCATGAACAGCACGACGTCCGCTTCTTCGATGGCCAGCAGGGATTGCTCGGCCATCTTCAGTTCGATTCCCTCTTCGGTGCCATCGATACCGCCGGTATCGACCACGATAAATTCCAGCTCGCCCAACTTCGCCTGACCGTATTTACGGTCCCGGGTCAGACCGGGAAAATCGGCAACCAGGGCATCCCGAGTACGAGTCAGACGGTTAAACAGGGTGGATTTCCCCACGTTGGGGCGGCCCACCAGGGCTACTACAGGAGTCATAAAAGCCTCATTCTCAAGACGACAAAGGCTCCGGGTCCGAAGACCAGGAGCCGGATATTCACATTATCGGACGATCAAGGACGCTTGAGGGCGTACAACTTGCCGTCACGGCTCTGCACATACAGGGTCTCGCCATCCACCAGCGGGGCGGCGTAGAGACCACTGCTATCGAGCTGCTGCATCGCCTTGATGGTACCGTCGGTACGATCAAGCCAATACAGGTATCCTTCCACATCACCCACCACCACATAGTCACCGAAGATGACAGGTGCAGTGACGGTACGATTTTCCAGCTGGGTGTTGGACCACAGCTCCAGACCGTTGCGACGGTCGATGGCAAACAGGTGGCTGCGACTGTCGGTCAGCACGATGGCATTGCCAGTCATCGCCAGATCGCGATAGCCGGAATACTTGCGCTTCCACACTTCATCGCCGGTCATCAGTTTGCGCGCCATCAACTGACCGTTGTAGGCGATGGCGTAGAGCTCATCACCGGCAATCAGCGGGCTGGCATCGACGTCCACCATGCGGTCCAGCTCGGTGGCACCGCGCGGATCAGCCACCTTGGACTGGCGCACCGGCTGGCCGTTGCTCAGCAGGGCGATGCCCACCTTGCCATCGGCACGACCGTAAATCACGGCGCCGTTGGTGATCACCGGTGCACCGGCACTGCGCAGGGTCAGCGGCGGCTGCTCTTCGGAGAGCGACCACTGCATCTTGCCTTCATCAGTGTCGAGGGCGATCAGGCGACCGGAGGTGGTCAACACCACCACGCGGCCATCTTCCACCGCGGGGCTTGCCACAACTTCGCCGGGCACATTGGTCTGCCACAGCACTTCGCCATTCTCTTCGTTCAGGGCGTAGACCACCCCGTTCTCGGAGCCGAGGAACAGCTTGCCGTAACGGGAGACCAGGCCGCCGGAGAGACGAGCGCTACGCTTGTCGGCGTTGACCGGCAGGTCGGCCAGATCGACGGTCCAGAGGCGATCGCCACTGGCACGGTCAAAGGCGCTGACATCGCCGTCGCGGGCCGCCGCGTAGATACGATCCTCTTCCACCACCGGCTTGAGCTGGGAGTAGAAGTCACCGATACCATCACCCACAGTAGATGACCATGCGGTGTCGGCAGTGAAGGCAGATTCAACCTTGGGCAGCGGCGCCATCGGGTTGAGATCCTCTTCGGAACTGAACAGGGAGCAACCCTGCAGAGCGAAGGAGACCGCAGCCCCCAGCGCCACCATCTTGAATAGATTACGCATCCGGTGCCTCACCAGTCGCAACGGCCGGCAGGGCCAGATCGTCCATTTTCAGCTTGAGCTCGGCGCTACCCTGCAGGCCGCCGGCATCCGCCGCCGCCTGATAGGCATCACGAGCCTCTTCGGTCTTGCCCTGCTTTTGCAGCACATCACCACGGGCTTCGGCTACCTGCGCCTTGAAGGCCTCATTCTGGATGGTTGCCAGCTTGGCCAGCGCTTCATCTGCCTTGCCCTGATCATTCAGCACACGGGCCAGACGCAGCGCCGCGATGGGACGAATGCTCTCGTCTCCCGTGGCCGCCACCAGCTCCAGCTGCTCGGCAGCCAGATCCAGCTTGCCCGCCTTGACGGCAGCGGCAGCCAGTTGCAACGCGGCCAGTTCACCGTAGGAGTCACCCTTGTTGGCGGTAACAAACTGCTGTGCCTGCTCGAAACCGGCGGCATCGCCCTTGGCCAGCTGCTCAATCACCTGGTTGTAAGAGTGGGAGGAGGCCTCCATGGTCTCTTGCTGGTGCTGGTTGTAATAGCGCCAGCCGAACAGACCGACCAGACCGATCACGGTCCCGGCAATCACCGAGGTTCCGTTCTCTTTCCACCACTCCTTGATAACCTCAACCTGTTGTTCTTCGGTGGTATAGACTTCCACAGCTTACTCTCCTTTGGCTGCCAGCAGGGCAATGGCGGCGTCAACCTTGACGGTCTGTTGCTCGGCCTGACCACGCAGATATTTGATAGTGATCTCCCCGTTTTGCACCTCGGTCTCACCAAGGATCAGGGCGATTGCCGCGCCGCTCTTGTCGGCACGTTTGAGTTGTTTCTTGAAGTTGCCACCACCGCAGTGGCTCATGAGGCGCAGGTCCGGCAGGGCATCGCGCAGACGCTCGGCCAGCTGGAAGCCAGCCTGTTCGGTCCCCTCGCCCACCATCGCCAGATAGACATCCACCGCCGGGCGGATATCGGCGTTGAGCTCGAGAGTTTCCAGCATCAGCACCAGACGCTCCATGCCCATGGCAAAGCCCACGGCCGGGGTCGGTTGACCGCCCAGCTGCTCTACCAGACCATCATAGCGGCCACCGGCACAGACGGTGCCCTGGGCACCCAGACTGCTGGTGACCCACTCGAACACGGTCAGGTTGTAGTAGTCAAGACCACGCACCAGACGCTCGTTCACTTCGTATTTGATACCGGCAGACTCGAGCAGGCGCTTGAGCCCCTCGAAGTGGGCCAGGCTCTCTTCGCCCAGATGGTCGAACAGACGCGGGGCACCCGCCAGAATGGCCTGCACCTTTTCATCCTTGGAGTCGAGCACCCGCAGCGGGTTGCTGTACATGCGGCGCTGGCTCTCTTCGTCCAGCTGCTCCTTGTACTGCTCCAGATAGGCCACCAGCGCATCGCGGTAAGCGGCACGCTCGGCGCTCTGACCCAGGGTGTTGAGCTGCAGGGTGACATGCTCGCTGATGCCAAACAGACGCCACAGACGGTGGGTCAGCATGATCAGCTCAGCGTCGATGTCTGGCCCGTTGATGCCAAACAGCTCGACACCGAATTGGTGGAACTGGCGATAACGGCCCTTCTGGGGACGCTCGTGACGGAACATGGGGCCCATGTACCACATCCGGCGTTCCTGGTTGTAGAGCAGACCGTGTTCGATACCGGCACGGACGCAGCTGGCGGTCCCTTCCGGACGCAGGCTCAGGCTGTCGCCGTTACGGTCTTCAAAGGTGTACATCTCTTTTTCGACCACGTCGGTCACTTCACCGATGGCGCGCTTGAACAGATGAGTCTGCTCGACAATCGGCATGCGCACTTCGCTGTAGCCATAGCTGGCAACGACCTGGCGCAGGATCTGTTCAACCTTCTGCCATACCGGGCTCTGCTCCGGCAGGCAATCATTCATACCGCGAATAGCTTGGATCTGTTTTGCCACGTTGATACTCGAGAAAAAGAGGTAAAATTTGGCCGCATTATAGGGATTTTCCCCCCCAAGGTAAAATCAGGGAATCCGGATGCGGGATTTAAAATCAGTCACCTGGAAACAGGGCCACCCAATGTGGCCCTGTTTCGCTCACTCCTTGTCCATCGGGATCCGGTTAGCGGGATCCAGCATGGCGGCGCGGGCGCGAATGCGGCGCTCCAGAGTTGGAATGAGATCCTTGTTGTCGAGCCGATCGACCCGCTGGCCCCCTTCATAGAAGGCACTCTTGTTGGCGGCACCCGCCAGACCAAGATCGGAGACCAGTGCTTCGCCCGGGCCATTCACCACGCAACCGATGATGGAGACATCCATCGGGGTGATGATATCTTCGAGCCGCTCTTCCAGTGCGTTGACGGTAGCGATCACATCGAACTCCTGCCGTGAGCAGGATGGGCAAGCGATAAAGTTGATGCCACGGGAGCGAATACGGAGGGATTTGAGGATATCGAAACCGACCTTCACCTCCTCCACCGGATCCGCCGCCAGCGAGATACGCAGGGTATCGCCGATGCCGTCGGTAAGCAGCATGCCCAGACCGATGGCAGACTTCACCGCGCCGGCACGGAAACCGCCCGCTTCGGTGATGCCAAGGTGCAGCGGCTGCTCGATCTGCTTGGCCAGCAGGCGATAGGCACCGACTGCCAGGAACACATCGGAGGCCTTGACGCTCACCTTGAAGTCCTGGAAATCGAGACGATCGAGATAGTCCACGTGACGCATGGCGGACTCCACCAGCGCCTCTGGGGTCGGCTCGCCGTACTTCTCCTGGATATCTTTCTCCAGCGACCCGCCATTGACCCCGATACGGATCGGGATATTGAGGTCGCGCGCGCAATCGACCACAGATCGCACCCGCTGCTCGTTGCCGATGTTGCCCGGGTTGATACGCAGGCAGTCGGCACCGTACTCGGCCACTTTCAGGGCGATGCGATAGTCGAAGTGGATATCGGCAACGATGGGGATGCGGGTCTGATGTTTGATGAGCCGGAAAGCTTCCGCCGCTTCCATGGTGGGCACGGAGACACGGACGATATCGGCACCGACCCGCTCGATCCGCTGGATCTGCTCGATGGTGGCGGCGACATCTGTGGTCTTGGTGTTGGTCATGGTCTGCACGGTAATGGGGGCATCGCCCCCAACCGGTACATTACCAACCATGATCTGTCTGGATTTACGACGAATGATGGGTGATTCGTGAGAAGACATGGGAAACAGATTACTCCTGCGGCAGTGAGAAGCGGGCTGTACGACCGTTGTTGTAACGGCTCATATCAAACGACTGACCCTTGTAGTCAAGCTTGACGGCCATGGGCGCGCCAATGATGAACCTCAGGGGCTCGGCACCTTCCAGCACCAGCTCGTCGTTGGCCTTCTTCAGACCACTGAACAGGGTCTTGCCGTTGGCATCCTTCACATCCAGCCAGCAATCGGCGGTGAAGCTCATCTTCAGTTGCGGCGCAGTCGCCGGATCAACGACAACCTCTTCAGATTCAGTGCCATTGGCGCCGGATACCGCTGCATCGGTCGCAGTGCCGACAGCCGCGCTGACATCGCTCGGGGCAACAGCCGCAGAAACAGGCGCCAGGGTAGCAGTCGCATCGGAGACCACCGCAGGGGCAATCACGTCCGTAGCTGCCGGTGCGTTGGCTGCGCCTTCCACCGGGGCGGTGTTGATCGCATCGGGCGGCGTGATAGCAGGTTCAGCCGGAGTCGAACCGGTTGCACTCATCTCGGTGGCTGCCAGCGCTTCATCACCGGCGGAGCGACGGGAAGTACTCTGCCACCACCAGGCGACCGAGAGCGCAATCAACACCAGGATCACCAGCCAGGTCACCACCTTGAGCCGACTGTCGTTGGCTTGCTGGCGGGAGCGACGGGAGAAGCTCTGCATGTCGATATTGTCGGGAGGAGTCAGACCCAGCTTGTCGTAAGCGGCCAGAATGGTCTCGTCGGGGATCCCGACCAGCTTGGCATAGGTACGCAGATAGCCCCGAATAAAGGTATGGGAGGTGTGCTTGTCGTAGGTATCCGATTCGATAGCGGCGATCAGGGTCAGACGAAGGTGAATGCGGGACGCAACTTGTTCTCGTGTCCAGCCAAGCTGTTCACGGGCGTTGCGCAGCAATTGGCCTGGGCCTACTGCCTGGGAGTCGTCTTGGAAATCGTGTTGCTGTTCAATAGTCATTGGCTAAATAACGCTTGGCTTGTTGCGAAGTGGGATATTGCCTTACCAGCTCAGTCCCGAATTGGTGAAGTAATGCCGGCTTGTCCATCGCCTGTGCCAGCCGAAGTCTCAACCAGAGACTCTCCTCGTTCTCGTCTGACACATTGGCAAAACGGGCGAGGTAGGATTGCACATCAGGCAGCTTGCCATCTTTCATGGAAAGCTCGGCCAAGTCCAGCAATAACCCTGGATTGCGGGGATTATACCCCAAGGCCAGGCGATAGTACTCGCCTGCTTTATCATTTCTGCGATTTTGCAGCGCACAAAGTGCCGCATTTTCATAGGTATCGGCAATTTTTACGTAGCCTGGCTGAATAACAGCCTGGTTGAACGCCTGATCTGCCTCGGCATACCTGCCGCGATCACAGAGGAAGGCACCATAGTTGTTCATTGCGTCAGCATTGGACGGATCCATGGCAAGGGCGTTCTTGTAATGGATCTCGGCTGCCTTGAAATCCCCTACCTTCTGGTAAAAGTAGGCAAAACCGATCTGGATCTGGGGGTTGGAGGGGTCATACTGGAGGGCGCGGTCAAGATTGAACTTGGCCTGCTCGGCATTGCCCTGACGCAGGTACTGGATACCCAGATCGAGGCGGGTTTGGGCAGCCGCCTTGAGGTCAGGACCCACTTCACGCTGGGTCGAGTTCTGGCCAGCGTAAGTGGTCTCGGTCACACAGCCTGGCAGCGCACAGAGCGCTGCCACTACGATCAATGTACGTGTATCCATTCCCTGTCTATACAATGGCTTAGCATTTAAACCATTTTGACGGAAATCCCATCCTGTTGCATCCGATTTTTGATAGTTCGCTTGGTACGGTCAATCACGTCACCCACCAGCTGACCACAGGCGGCATCGATGTCATCACCACGGGTCTTACGGACAATCACGGTGAAACCGTACTCCATCAGCACCTTGGAGAAGCGATCGATACGGCTGTTGCTCGGCTTGCCGTAAGGGTTGCCCGGGAAGGGGTTGAACGGGATCAGGTTGATCTTGCTCGGAGTGTCCTTGAGCACCTTGGCCAGCTCGTGCGCATGCTGCATATCGTCATTGATATGATCGAGCAGCACATACTCGACGGTTACCCGACCACCGTTGGCATTGGATTTGGCCAGGTAGCGACGGACACCGGCGAGGAACTCCTCGATGTTGTATTTGTCGTTGATCGGCATGATCTCTGAACGCAGCTTGTCGTTCGGGGCGTGCAGGGAGATAGCCAGCGCCACGTCGATCTGGTCGCCCAGCTTGTCCAGCGCAGGTACCACGCCAGAGGTGGAGATGGTCACCCGGCGCTTGGAGATGCCAAAGCCGTAGTCATCCATCATCAGACGCATGGCGGGCACCACGTTGGCGAGGTTGAGCAGCGGCTCGCCCATCCCCATCATCACCACGTTGGTGATGGGACGCTTGCCACCGACCACACGGGCAGCACGCCACACCTGACCGATGATCTCGGAGACTTTCAGATTGCGGTTGAAGCCTTGTTGAGCCGTGGAGCAGAACTTGCACTCCAGCGCACAGCCAACTTGAGAGGAGACGCAGAGGGTCGCGCGGTCATCTTCCGGGATGTAGACGGTCTCGACCTCCTGATCGCCCACCTGCAAGGCCCACTTGATGGTGCCATCGGCAGAGCGCTGCTCGCGGCTGATCTCGGGCGCCTTGATCTCGGCGATCGCCTTGAGGCGCTCTTTGAGCACCTTGTTGACGTTGGTCATCTGATCGAAATCATCACACCCAAAGTGATAGATCCACTTCATGACCTGATCTGCCCGGAATGGCTTCTCGCCCAGTTCGACGAAAAAGGCACGCATGGCATCCCGATCAAGATCCAGCAGGTTGATTTTTGTTTCGCTCATCAATGGCCTCAGTTCAAACACTTCATCAATTATTGGCTGACGACGTCAGGGGGCGGCATTGTACAAATAATGGGTCTGGCTTTCCACCTGGAGAATAGAGGGATATTGCGTAAACGGCGAAAACAACAAAGGGAGCCGAGGCTCCCTTGGGTCATCATCCACAAAAATCAGCCGCGCGGGCAGATCTCGTTGTCAGAGAAGAAGTAGGCAATTTCGCGGGCAGCGGATGCCGGTGCATCGGAGCCATGTACTGCGTTGCGATCGATGCTCTCGGCATAACAGGCACGCAAGGTACCAGCCAGCGCCTCTTTCGGGTTGGTAGCACCCATGATCTCGCGATTGCGACGGATGGCGTCTTCCCCTTCCAGCACCTGTACCATGACAGGGCCAGAGGTCATGAAGCTGACCAGATTGTCATAAAAAGGCTTGCCCTGATGCTCGGCATAGAAACCGGCAGCCTGTTCACTGCTCATGTGCAGCATTTTGGATGCCACCACTTTCAAGCCTGCGCTTTCGAAACGGCTATAGATGGCACCGATCAGGTTCTTGCTGACAGCATCCGGTTTAACGATAGAGAAGGTACGTTCGATGGCCATTGATATCTTTCCTTAACTACAGAGTTTTATTGTTAGAATCCATGTTCGCTGGCGATTATACGTAAACAAAAACCGGAAAAACACACAAACAAGCAACTTTTTATTAAACATCACTCCCTTGCAATCAACATCCACACTCATCTTGACCGAGCAGAGCCGGAAAATATGTGCGCTTGCGCACGATAGTTACCTTAAGCCGCCAAAACCCCATCTTTTGTTCACAATTCGAACAGCATGAAAAAGGCACCCGAAGGTGCCTTGTCTCGCCTATTTGGCTTCCGCCAGCAAGGCCCGCGCTATGGTGCGCATCCCCAGAGTATTAGCTCCCGGCGCCCAGAGGGCATCGCCGTTGTCACTGAAGCAGGCGGCCAGATCGATATGCAGCCAGCCCATCCCTTCGTTGGCAACGAAACGGGAGAGGAAACCCGCCGCGTTGGAGGCGCCACCCGGCCCGCCCCCCTTCACCGGACGGCTGTTGGCCGTGTCGGCGTAATGGGAAGGGCACTGCTGGCGGTGCCAGGGCTCCAGCGGCAACGGCCAGGCTGGCTCATGCTCGGCATCGGCATAGGTCATGGCCCGACTTACCAACCCTTTGTCGAGGCCGAACAGAGCATTGTAGCGCCCACCCAGCGCCATCACAGCAGCGCCGGTCAGGGTCGCGGCATCGATGATCAGCGGTGCGCCGGACTCGCTCGCCAGTTGCAAGCCATCGGCCAGCACCAGCCGCCCTTCGGCATCGGTATTCACAATCTCGACTGTGGTACCGTTCTTGTAGGTGAGGATGTCGCCCAGCTTGTAGGCGTGGCCGGAGACCAGGTTCTCGGCGCAGCAGAGGATCAGCTTCACCCGCTTGTCGAGCCCGCGCAGCATGGCCAGCGCCAGCGCACCGGTGACAATCGCCGCGCCCCCCATGTCGCACTTCATGGTGAGCATCCCCTCGGAGCTCTTCATGGAGTAGCCGCCGGAGTCAAAGGTGATCCCCTTGCCCACCAGCGCTGCTGCCACCGGCGCCTTGGGGTCACGCCCCGGGTTGAAGTCGAGCTCCAGCAATACCGGTTCGCGCGCACTGCCGCGGCCCACCTGATAGAGGCCGACCCAGCCCGCCTGTTGCAGCGCTTCGCCTTTCAAAATGCGATGACTCACCTTGTCCGGCGCCAGCTCGGTAATAAAAGAGGCAGCTTCCACCGCCAGCTCCAGCGGGCCCAACTGCTCCGGGGTGGCATTGGTCATCTCGCGCACCCAGCGGCCGCAGAGCCAACGCGCTTCCAGCTCCTCTCTGTCCTCTTCCGAGGACATGGCCCACTGCAGTTGCACCTCCGCCTTGGGGGTTTGCAGCCCTTGGGCAAAAGCCCACTGCTGTTCACGCTCCCAATGACCAGCCAGGGTCACTTTCTGGATCCCCTGCTGGCAGAGGCGACGGGCCGCTTGCTGGATATCGAGCAGCGGATTGGCCGTCACCAGATGGATCACCATGCCGTCGGCACGGTGAGAGAGCAGCGCCCCCTCCCCCCACCCGGCCGGTGCAAATTCACGACTCAGCCAGACATTCATGCGGTCACCTCCTGCAGCCAGCGTGCGATGGTACGCAGACCGTGCCCCTTGGCGCCGGTCGCCCAGAGATCATTGCCCGATTTCTGATAGGAGGCTGCCAGATCCAGGTGCACCCAGCCTTTGCCCTCATCGCGCACGAAGCGGGAAAGGAACGCTGCAGCCGTGGTGGCACCGGCCGTGCCTTCGGCTGAGGCGACGTTGCCCAGATCGGCAAAGGCCGAGGTGAGCTGGCTGGCATGCCAGGGTTCCAGCGGCAGCGCCCACGCCTGTTCGTTTTCCACCTTGGCGGCGGCCAGCGCACGCAGCTGTTCGGTCTCATCGAGGGCAAACACCGCATTGTAGTCGCGGCCCAGCGCCATCTTGGCGGCGCCGGTCAGGGTGGCTGCGTCAAGGATATAAGCTGCACCGCTGTCGGAGGCCGCCATCAGGCCATCGGCTAGCACCAGACGCCCTTCCGCATCGGTGTTCTGGATCTCGACCGAAATGCCGTTTTTGTAGGTAAGGATGTCGCCCAGCTTGAAGGCGTGGCCGGAGACCAGGTTCTCGGCGCAGCAGAGAATGAGCTTCACCCGCTGGTTCAGACCGCGGCTGATAGCCAGCGCCAGCGCACCGGTCACCATGGCTGCGCCCCCCATGTCGGACTTCATCGGCAGCATGTTGTCAGAGGACTTCATGGAGTAGCCACCGGAATCAAAAGTGATCCCCTTGCCCACCAGCGCCGCCACCACGGGCGCATTGCGATCACCGGTCGGGTTGTAGTCGAGCTCCAGCAGCACAGGCTCGCGCTCGCTGCCACGGCCAACCGACCAGATCCCGATATGGCCGGACTCGCGCAGCGCTTCACCGGCGGTGATGCGGGCAGTAACCTGATCCCCGGCCAGACCACGAATGAGCAACAGGGCCGATTCCGCCAGACTCATGGGGTAGATCTCTTCCGGACAGCCATTGGTGATGTCACGTACCCAGCGAGCCGCCTTGAGCAGTGCATCCAGTTCACGGGCGTCCGCATCGCTCTGCTGGCCAAAATCCAGTTCACGCGCTCCCTTGGCGGCGTAGAACCCCTGGGCGAACGCGTAGCGACGCTCCAGATCCCAGCCTTCACCGACCAGCGTCACCCGCTTGATCCCGCTCGATTCGAGGCGACGGGCGGCGCGCTGAACGGTGCGCAGAACATCCTTCTCCTGACCGGCGGCACCAAGATGGATCAGTGCCTCGTCGCCATTGAAACTGAGCTGGGCGCCCTCGCCCCAATAGGCGGCCGCAGCCTGGGTGGATAACGCTACCTTCATCATGTCAGCCATCGTGTTTGCTTCCTTTTTACTGGCACTATGTATAAGCACTCTTTATGGGAAAGAGCTTATTGGCAAAGAGAGAATAACGAATACAAAAAAGGCCGTGCCCCCGAGGGTCACGGCCTTCCACCATATCACTGAAGCACCACAGGATGCTGCACGTGCAATTCACTCATGTGTAATTAATGGCGTTCAGAGGCAAGGTTCAGGGTGTACTTGGGCAGTTCCACCACCAGATCCTCGTCCGCCAATTTTGCCTGGCAACTGAGACGGGATTCCGGCTCCAGCCCCCACGCCTTGTCCAGCATGTCGTCTTCCAGCTCGTCACTTGGCTCGAGCGAGTCAAAGCCCTCGCGCACCACGCAGTGGCAGGTAGTGCAGGCACAGGATTTCTCGCAGGCATGCTCGATTTCGATACCGTTGCGCAGCGCCACATCCAGAATGGTCTCGCCGCTTTGCCCCTCGAGGGCGGCGCCATCCGGACAGAGTACGGGATGAGGAAGAATGATCAGTTTTGGCATATTACACCTTGTTGACGTTTTGTCCGGTCAGCACCTTGCGGATGGAGGCGTCCATCCGGCGGGCTGCAAACTCGCCACTGACAGCATCGGCTGCCTCAATGGCTTCTTTGATTTGATGGGTTGCGCCGCTGTTGCGCATGGTCAGCAGATGGGCGATGGCGGCATCAATCTCGGCACGCTCGGCAGCATTGAGCAGGGCATCGCCATCAGCGGCCAGCGCGGCATTGAGACTCTCGACCACCCGGTCGGCTTCAACCTGCTGCTCGGCCAGCATGCGGGCATCCATATCCTGCTGGGCGTTCTCGATGGAGGCGCTCAGCATGTTGAGGATATCCTGCTCCGCCAGCCCGTAAGAGGGCTTGACCTGGATCTCGGCCTGCACGCCGGAAGATTTCTCCATGGCGCTGACCGAGAGCAGACCATCCGCATCCACCTGGAAGGTGACGCGAATATGGGCGGCGCCGGCGGCCATCGGCGGAATGCCGGTCAGGGTAAAGCGGGCCAGGGAGCGGCAATCGGCCACCAGTTCGCGTTCACCCTGTACCACGTGAATGGCCATGGCGGTCTGACCATCCTTGAAGGTGGTGAACTCCTGGGCACGGGCCACCGGAATGGTGGTGTTGCGCGGGATCACTTTCTCGGCGAGGCCACCCATGGTCTCCAGACCCAGCGACAAGGGGATAACGTCCAGCAGCAGCATCTCGGCATCAGGCTTGTTGCCCACCAGAATATCGGCCTGGATGGCGGCGCCGATGGCGACCACTTTATCCGGATCGATGCTGGTCAGCGGCGTACGCTGGAAGAACTCGCCCACCAGTTCACGCACCAACGGCACCCGGGTGGAGCCACCGACCATCACCACTTCCAGCACTTCCACCTGCTCAAGGCCCGCATCGCGCAGGGCGCGGCGACAGGCCAGCAAGGTCCGTTTCACCAGCGGGGTGATGAGTTCATCAAACTGGCTGCGGCTCACTGAACCCTGCCAGCCGGCAAAGGTGCAGGGAACGCTGTCGGTATCGGTGAGGCCGTGCTTGACGGCCGCGGCCACATCCAGCAATTCGCGCTGCAGATGGGCATCCAGCTCACCGGAGAGGCCCGCCTGCTCCTTGATCCAGTCTGCCAGCAGGTGATCGAAGTCATCGCCGCCGAGAGCGGAATCGCCGCCGGTCGCCATCACTTCAAATACACCGCGGTGCAGACGCAGGATGGAGATATCGAAGGTGCCGCCCCCCAGATCGTAAACCGCGATCACCCCTTCCTGACCGGAGTCGAGGCCATAGGCAATCGCGGCCGCAGTCGGCTCGTTGAGCAGACGCAGTACGTGCAGACCGGCCAGACGGGCCGCATCCTTGGTGCCCTGACGCTGGGCATCATCGAAATAGGCGGGCACGGTAATGACCACGCCATCGAGATCGCCCCCGAGTGTCTGGGCGCCACGCTCGGCCAGCTTTTTGAGAATCTCGGCCGATACCTGCACCGGATTGACCAGCCCCTGACGGGTTTGCAGTTGCGGCATGCCATTGTCGGCGGCAACAAACTGGTAAGGCTGCTGGCGGGTGTCGATATCGGCCAACGCCTTGCCCATCATCCGTTTGACCGAGACGATAGTGTTGTGAGGATCGAGTGCCGCTTCGCGCTTGGCATCAATTCCGACTCGAATGGCGTCGCTTTGATAATGCACCACTGACGGGAGCAGGTCGCGCCCTTGCTCATCGCAAAGGGTATCAGCGTGACCACTGCGAACCGCAGCGACGAGAGAATTGGTGGTGCCGAGATCGATGCCGACGGCACGTTTGTGCTGATGGGGAACAGCGCTCTGGCCGGGTTCGGCGATTTGCAGTAATGCCATGGGTAATGAAACTTCCAGCGTTAAAGGATCAAGACTCGAGAAGCGAGTCTTCGAATCGTTCCAGCTCTTCGAGGAGCTTGTCGACAAACTTGAGTTTGCGAACGCAATCAGCGGCAACGAGATCTCTGCCGGCGGCAAGAGACTCGGTCAGCTGCTGCATCAACATCTGGTGATCATGCCTGATCTCGCTGCGAAAATCCTTGATGGCGCGCTCAGGGTCGGCGTTATCTTTCAGATCGGCCAGACGCTCGCGCCACTCCAGCTGCTGCATCAGAAACGCGGTATCTTGCAGAGTCTGCTGTTCACCACGGATATCAGTGCCACGCAGGGAGAGCAGATATTCGGCACGGCGCAGCGGCGCCTTGAGGGTGGTGAATGCTTCGTTGATCTGGGCGGCACGTTGCACGGCAGCCAGCTGCTCCCGTTCGGGGGCAGTGGCAAAACGATCAGGATGGAATTGGGTTTGCAGCTGGCGGTAGGTATCAGCCAACTGACGGGTATCGAGCTCGAAGCCTTCAACCAGCCCAAACAGCTCGAAATGATTCATGCAAACCTCTTGGAAACGTTCGCCACAACCTCACTCGCCCCTGGCAAATGAGATGTGGTTGAACGGGTCATCGGCGACCCGCTCAACCACAGACGAAGGATCATTGACGTCAAACATCTCAGACACTGAAGCTTTCGCCGCAACCACACTCGCCTTTGGCATTGGGATTGTTGAACTGGAAGCCCTCGTTGAGGCCCTCCTTGACGAAATCCAGCTCGGTGCCATCCAGATGGATCAGGCTCTTGGCATCAACAATAATCTTGACGCCCTGCTGCTCGAACACCTGATCCTCATCGGTCAGTTCATCAACGAACTCAAGCACGTAGGCCAGACCGGAGCAGCCGGTGGTTTTGACGCCGAGGCGCAGGCCAATGCCCTTGCCCCGGTTAGCCAGAAAAGAGGAAACCCGTGCCGCGGCGGCATCTGTCATGGTAATAGCCATACTGCTCTCCGGCGCTTAGAGACCTTTCTTCTGCTTGTAATCGGCGATGGCGGCCTTGATGGCGTCCTCAGCCAGAATGGAGCAGTGGATCTTCACCGGTGGCAGGGCCAACTCTTCAGCGATATCGGTGTTCTTGATGCCAGCCGCTTCGTCCAGGGTCTTGCCCTTGACCCATTCGGTCACCAGGGAGCTGGAGGCGATGGCGGAACCGCAGCCGTAGGTCTTGAACTTGGCATCTTCGATGATGCCTTCGTCGCTGATCTTCAGTTGCAGCTTCATCACGTCGCCACAGGCGGGCGCACCGACCATGCCGGTTGCAACGCTGGGATCATTCTTGTCGAAACCACCGACGTTGCGAGGATTCTCGTAGTGGTCGATTACTTTTTCACTGTAAGCCATATCTCACTCCTGCTAATTCTGTTGCTCACTGACCCGGTGGATCAGTGATGAGCCCATTCGACCGTGTTCAGATCGACGCCGTCTTTGTACATCTCCCACAGGGGGGACATCTCGCGCAGACGACCGATGGAGTCACGAATAAGCTTGACCGCGTAGTCAATCTCTTCCTCGGTGGTGAAGCGACCCATGCTGAAACGGATGGAGCTGTGTGCCAGCTCGTCGTTCAGACCCAGTGCGCGCAGCACATAGGAAGGTTCCAGGCTGGCGGAGGTACAGGCCGAACCGGAAGAGACTGCCAAATCTTTCAGCGCCATGATGAGGGATTCCCCTTCCACATAGGCAAAGCTGACGTTGAGGTTACCCGGAACACGTTGCTCCAGATCGCCATTGATGTAGACGGCTTCAATGTCCTTGATGCCATTCCACAGACGCTGGCGCAGAGCCAAGATGCGCTCGCCTTCGCTCACCATCTCTTCTTTGGCGATGCGGAAAGCTTCGCCCATCCCGACGATCTGGTGGGTCGGCAGAGTACCGGAACGCATGCCGCGCTCGTGGCCGCCACCGTGCATCTGGGCTTCCAGACGAACGCGGGGTTTACGGCGAACAAACAGTGCACCGATCCCTTTCGGACCATACACCTTGTGCGCAGAGACGGAGAGCAGATCCACTTTCAGTGCTTCCACATCTACCGGGATCTTGCCCACACTCTGAACGGCATCCACGTGCAGCAGGATCTTGCGGGAACGGCACAACTCGCCGATGGCGGAAATGTTCTGAACCACGCCGATTTCGTTGTTCACATGCATGATGCTGACCAAGATGGTGTCATCACGCATGGCATTCTCGATCATCTCGATAGTGAACAGGCCGTTGGGCATCGGCTCAAGATAGGTCACCTCGAACCCTTCACGCTCCAGCTGGCGGCAGGTATCGAGCACCGCCTTGTGTTCGGTCTTGGAGGTGATGATGTGCTTGCCCTTGCTGGCATAGAAGTGGGCAACACCCTTGATGGCCAGGTTATTGGATTCGGTCGCACCGGAAGTGAAGACGATCTCGCGGGGATCGGCACCGATCAGATCTGCCACTTGATTACGGGCCAGATCCACCGCCTCTTCGGCTTGCCAGCCAAAGCGGTGAGAACGAGAGGCCGGATTGCCGAACAGGCCATCCATGGTGAGACACTGCATCATTTTTTCTGCGACACGCGGGTCCACCGGACAGGTTGCCGAATAATCAAGGTAAATAGGCAGTTTCATGTTTTTCTCCGTCACAGTCCGGGTCATACAGAGTCCCGCTGTGGAAAGCACGTTTATAGTTGGACTTTCAAGCTCACATCGCCGTGTTCTGCCCGATCAACCAGGGACAACACGGTCTTCATTTGTTCATCTTGCTTGCCGGCAATGCGGCGCACATCGGCCTGGCGTACCAGCTCGGCCAGAGTGATATCCCCGAGGAAGCTGGAGATCCGCTCACTCAGGTCGCGCCACAGGGAGTGAGTCAGACACTGGGTACCACCGTGGCAGCCGCCCTTGCCGAGGCACTTGGTTGCATCGACCGACTCATCGACCGCGGTGATCACCTGACCAACCGAAATCTCGCCAGGGGCCAACCCGAGGCGATAACCACCGCCCGGGCCACGCACGCTGCTCACCAGACCATGTTTGCGCAGGCGGGCAAAGAGCTGCTCGAGATAGGACAACGAGATGCCCTGGCGCTCGGAAATATCGGCAAGGGGGACGGGCCCCTGCTCTGCATGCAGCGCCACGTCGAGCATGGCGGTTACAGCGTAACGTCCTTTTGAAGTCAGTCTCATGTGCCTTACCGTCTTGCGAAGCAATTTAATGGGGCACATGGTCACATACCCGACCAAATCAGTCAAGTATATGGTTGAGTAAATCAGTCGGATTAATCCGGTACGCGCGCTTTCTGCACCGAGGTCAGAATACCGCGCAGAATGTTGAGCTCAGCTGCTTCCGGCCGAGCCCGATTGAACAGGCGACGCAGCTTGCTCATCACATGACCCGGATGGTCATCGGCAATAAAACCGGTCTTCATCAGGGTTTGTTCCAGGTGCTGATAAAACCCTTCCAGCTGGGCGGCACTCGGATAGGCCATCTCCTCTTCAGGCTCGGCGGCCTGCCCCTGCAGCCAGCGCATCCGCACTTCGTAACAGAGGGTCTGCACCGCCATGGCCAGATTGAGAGAGCTGTAATCAGGATTGGCCGGAATGGCCACGTGGTAGTGGCACTTTTGCAATTCGTCGTTGGTGAGACCGGTGCGTTCACGGCCAAACACCAGCGCGACCGGGTGCTGCATCCCCTCGACTATCGACTTTTCGCCGGCCTCACGGGGATCGAGCATGGGCCAGCTCAGGGTTCGAGAGCGGGCGCTGGTGCCAATCACCAAACCACAATCGGCAATCGCGTCGTCCAGAGTCGGGACGATACGGGCATTGGCAAGCACATCGCTGGCACCAGCAGCCAAGGCGAAGGCATTGTCATCCGGCAAGGCTTGCGGATCAACCAATACCAGCTGGGTCAACCCCATGGTCTTCATGGCGCGTGCCGCAGACCCCATGTTGCCGGTATGGGAGGTGTTTACCAAAACGATACGAATCTGATCCAACATGCCCAGTCAATCTTCAGTCAAAAATGGCGCGCAATTGTAACATAAGAGAACACGATGTTGGCACCGTAAAAGCCGAGCCATTTCAGAACAAAACTACCCGTTTGTATAACAAACCAGCATGAGGGAAGTGAGATGGGGGGGCTAAACTTGATGGATATCCGATAAACGGCACAGGAGACACCACGCCATGCTTCCTCCCTTTATCTATGAGAGATTGCCCAGCCTCTACCTGCTGGCAGCCATTGCCATTATTACGTTGAGTGAACAGCCCCTGCTCTGGTTTGCAGGCGCCTTGCTGTTTATCGCCGGAGCGGTGACCTGGATGATGCGCTCCAGCTACCGACGTACCGATCTGATTATCTTTCCGAGCAAACGCTGGCTACAGCCGGAGTGGCTGTATGAAGCGCAGCCCTTCATCTGGCTGGCTGCGGGGCTGGCCATGTCACAGCTGCCCGCCCCTGCGGCACTCATCGCCTTGGTGCCCTGTCTGTGGGCCTGTCGTTGCCTCTGGGCACGGCACCATTATCGTCGCCATGCCCATGGGGTGATTGTCCACTTAAGACGGGATCCCGCCCGGCGCCGTCTGCACCGGAACCTGCGCTGACTCGGTGCGGGCGCGTTCGATAAACGTCGCCAGATCCATCAGGGGATACTTCATCAGGCTTGGCAAGCCATCGAGATCCAGACTGTCCATCAGGTTTTTCACCTCAAGGCCCAGTTCGGTATCCCCTTCTATCTTCAGCTTGCGCTGGAAAAAGAGCGAATCCGGATCCTCTTTGCGACCAGCGATGAGGATCAGGTCGTTGGCGGTACCGCTGAAGCAGACATCGGCCTTGTCACACTCGCGAGCCACCACCAGCTGGCCATTCTGCTCACTGATAAACCAGCACAGCTCCAGATCAGAGACTTCGACTTTCAGCCACTTGTCTGCCAGAAACTCGAAATCGCCATCTTCGATAGCCTCTTTGAAAACCCGGGCCAGCAAACTCTCCATCAGCTGCTTTTGCAGATTGAAGGGAACCAGCTTGAGGGGATGGCGCAAGAAGCGCGGAGCCTGTTCGACCAGGCGGCGTTGCAGTTGTTGAAACACGATAGACTCCCTTTTTTGCGCATTCAAACACAGGGAGAGTGTCAAGATCCTGTTGGAAATCAAACTTGTGCAGGGTTACCTCAAGAAGGGTAAAGCCACACAAAGCTGCCTCAGGTCAAAAAGCGGGAGTGCATGGCTGCATACAATCAGGGCTCGTTTGCCCTTCATATGCACTCTCGGAGCGTACCAATGGAATTACTCTGTCCGGCAGGCAGTTTGCCGGCACTGAAAACCGCCGTGGATAACGGGGCCGATGCCGTTTATATCGGTTTCAAGGATGACACCAATGCCCGCCACTTTGCCGGTCTCAACTTTACCGACAGCAAACTGGAGAAGGCGGTAGATTATGTGCATCAACATGGTCGCAAGCTGCATATTGCCATCAATACCTTTGCCCATCCCGGGGCCGATACTCGATGGAAACAGGCGGTTGATCGCGGGGTGGCCCTCGGCGCCGATGCGTTAATCATCGCCGATCTCGCCGTGCTGGAATATGCCAGCCGCCACTACCCCGAGATGGAACTCCATGTCTCGGTGCAGGCCAGCGCCACCAATGCCGCCGCCATTCGCTTCTATCAGCAGCAATTCAATGTCACACGGGTGGTGCTGCCCCGGGTGCTCTCCATGCATCAGGTCAAGCAGCTGGCCCGCGAGACCGATGTTGGCCTTGAGGTATTCGCTTTTGGCAGCCTCTGCATCATGGCCGAGGGGCGCTGCTATCTCTCCTCCTACATGACTGGCGAGAGTCCCAACACCGTCGGCGCCTGCTCACCGGCCAAGTTCGTCCGTTGGGAAGAGACCCCGAATGGTCTCGAGTCGCGGCTCAACGAGGTGCTGATCGACCGCTATGGCCCGGGCGAAAATGCTGGCTATCCGACCCTGTGCAAGGGGCGTTTCGACGTGGATGGCCAGACCTACCACGCGCTGGAAGAGCCCACCAGTCTCAATACCCTGGGTCTCCTGCCCGAGCTCTTCAAGACCGGGATCCAGTCGGTCAAGATTGAAGGGCGCCAGCGCAGCCCCGCCTATGTGGAGCAAGTGACCCGGGTCTGGCGTGCAGCCATCGATGCCTATCAGGCCAATCCCGAGGCCTATCAGGTTAAAGCTGAGTGGGATGCCCAGCTCGCCCGCGTCTCCGAAGGTAGCCAGACTACCCTCGGTGCCTACCATCGTCAGTGGCAATAAGGAGTCCACCCATGCAATTTTCTCTCGGGCCTCTGCTCTTCTACTGGCCCAAAGCCGATACCGAAGCTTTTTACCATGCCGCTGCCGACAGTCAGGCCGACATCATCTATCTGGGGGAGACAGTCTGCAGCAAGCGGCGCGAACTCAAAGTCGATGACTGGATTGCACTGGCCCGTCAGGTGGCCAGCTCCGGCAAGCAGGTGGTGCTCTCGACCCTCGCCCTTATCTCCGCCCCTTCCGAGCTCAAGGAGGTGAAGCGACTGGTCGACAATGGCGATCTTATGGTCGAAGCCAACGATCTCGGTACAGTGCAACTCGCCAGGGAGGCAGGGATCCCCTTCGTCTGTGGTCCCGCCATCAACGCCTATAACGCCGATGTGCTGCGCATGTTGCTCAAACAGGGGATGAAACGCTGGGTCATGCCGGTGGAGCTCTCCCGTGACTGGCTGATCCAGCTCAATCAGGATCTGGGCCCCCTGCGCGACCAATTTGAGGTCGAGGTGTTTGCCTACGGCCATCTGCCGCTCGCCTATTCGGCGCGCTGCTTCACCGCCCGATCCCTCGACAAGCCCAAGGACAACTGCGAACTCGCCTGCATCAACTACCCCACCGGACGACTGGCCAACAGCCGCGAGGGGCAGCGGGTGTTCAATCTCAACGGGATCCAGACCCAGTCCGGTTACTGCTATAACCTGGGTAACGAGCTGGCTGGTATGGAAGGTCTGGTAGATGTGGTCAGGCTTTCGCCGCAAGGGATGAATACGTTGGAGATGCTGGCCCGCTTCAAAGCCAACCGGCAGGGCAATCAGCCCCTCGTTCTGCAGCAGGATCGCGATTGCAACGGCTACTGGCGCCAGATCCCCGGCATGAGCCTGGTGGAGTAACCCCGCCATTCGCTGTCTAGTCCTGAAATAGGTTTACACATTTTAAACTAGTATTTCTCTACTCAGAACCCCCTATGTACTGCATCGGGGGTTCTGTATTTCAACGCATGATGCGGCCGCTCCGCGTTGTAAATATCCACTGCTTCACGCACCATTTCCCGCGCTTGCGTTAAATCCTGCGGGCTTTGCAAAAATAACTCTCCTTTCAAAATCCCGTTCACCCGCTCCGCCAACGCATTCTGGTAACAGTCATACCCATCCGTCATCGAGCATTTCACCCCGTACCGTTCATGTAGTGACTGATACAACCCAGAGCAATACTGCACGCCGCGGTCTGAGTGATGGATGAGTTCACCGTCGCCACGCCGTTGCTTCAGTGCTTTCTTGAACGCCATCGCCACCGACTCCGCGTGCATTCCTTCGTGTACGTGGTGGCCTACTATCTTGCGTGAGTAGGCATCCGTCACCAGGCTCAGGTACAGCGGCCCGCTCCTGGCTGGCAGATAGGTGATGTCAGCGACCCAGACCTGCTCCGGGGCCACCGGTGTGACCTGCTCTGGCCCCGCCTTGAGCAAGTTGGGATGACGGTAGAAACGGTGAAAACTGTGGGTGGTCTTGTGATACGCCCGCTTAGGCTGCACCAGC
The DNA here is from genome assembly GCF_027854445.1 of Aeromonas sp. PI_26. Taxonomy (NCBI): domain Bacteria; kingdom Pseudomonadati; phylum Pseudomonadota; class Gammaproteobacteria; order Aeromonadales; family Aeromonadaceae; genus Aeromonas; species Aeromonas sp. PI_26. The sequence continues at coordinate 48 of NZ_JAJNOE010000019.1, read as the reverse complement.
AGGCGGTGCTCGGCCAATATCTGAAACAGCCTGTCACGCCCGACCTTG
>NZ_JAJNOE010000018.1:0-98058 GCF_027854445.1 Aeromonas sp. PI_26 | reverse complement strand
GTTGAGGCAGTTGAGGCAGTTGAGGCAGTTGAGGCAGTTGAGGCAGTTGAGGCAGGATCAGAATGGATTAAAAGAAAAGCCGGGACAAGCCCGGCTTTTTCTTTATCACTCAGCAGCTGCTTCAGCAGCGGCCGGGCGGTCTACCAGCTCAATATAAGCCATAGGGGCGTTGTCGCCAGCACGGAAACCGCATTTCAGAATGCGAGTATAACCGCCGGCGCGCTCCAGGTAGCGCGGGCCCAGTTCATTGAACAGCTTAGCCACGATCGCGTTGTCGCGAGTGCGGGCAAATGCCAGACGACGATTAGCAACGCTATCAGTCTTGGCAAGGGTGATCAGCGGTTCAACTACACGACGCAGCTCTTTTGCCTTAGGCAGAGTCGTCTTGATGATCTCATGACGAACCAGGGAGCTGGCCATGTTGCGGAACATAGCCTGACGATGGCTGCTGTTCCGGTTCAGTTGACGACCACTCAAACGATGGCGCATGACCTTATCCTTCTAACTAAATCTGTGAAACCCGTAATCTGGATTACTCGTCAGCGATGCTGGCGGGCGGCCAGTTCTCAAGGCGCATGCCAAGAGACAGACCACGGGAGGCCAACACGTCCTTGATCTCAGTCAGGGACTTCTTACCGAGGTTAGGAGTCTTAAGCAACTCAACTTCGGTACGCTGTACCAGATCACCAATATAGTGGATAGCTTCTGCCTTCAGACAGTTCGCAGAACGAACTGTCAGCTCCAAATCATCGACAGGACGCAGCAGAATCGGATCAAACTCGGGTTTCTCTTCTTTCTTCTCGGGCACGCTGACATCGCGCAGATCCACGAAGGCTTCCAGTTGCTCAGCCAGAATAGTGGCAGAACGACGGATAGCTTCCTCAGGATCCAGGGTACCATTGGTCTCCATGTCGATGACCAGCTTGTCCAAGTCGGTACGCTGTTCCACACGTGCTGCCTCAACATTGTAGGCAATACGAACGATGGGGCTGAACGCGGAGTCCAGCAGCAGGCGACCGATAGGACGCTCTTCGTCATCGTTGTGAACACGAGCAGAAGCAGGCACATAACCACGACCGCGCTGAACTTTCAAGCGCATGCTGATTTCAGCATTGGCACCAGTCAGGTGGCAGATTACGTGCTCCGGGTTTACGATCTCGACTTCATCACCGTGAGTGATATCACCTGCGGTAACGGGGCCTGTTCCAGACTTGGTCAGGGACAGAGTTACCTCGTCCTTGCCTTCCAGCTTCACAGCGATACCTTTCAGGTTGAGCAGGATTTCAAGAATGTCTTCCTGTACACCTTCTTTGCTGCTGTACTCATGCAGTACCCCGTCAATTTCGACTTCAGTAACTGCACAACCGGGCATAGAAGACAGCAAAATACGACGCAGGGCGTTGCCCAGCGTGTGACCAAAGCCACGCTCGAGTGGCTCAAGAGTCACTTTCGCATGAGTCGGGCTAACTTGCTCGATGTCAACTAGCCGCGGTTTAAGAAAATCTGTTACAGAACCCAGCATTGTGTCCTCTCTTTAGAAGCTAGCTTTACTTGGAGTAAAGCTCGACGATCAGCTGTTCGTTAATGTCGGCAGACAGGTCGGAACGCTCTGGCAGACGCTTGAAAGCACCTTCCATTTTAGCGGCGTCAACCTCTACCCAAGTCGGCTTCTCACGCTGACCAGCAACTTCCAGGGAAGCTTTGATACGCGCTTGCTTCTTAGCCTTCTCACGAACGCAGATCACATCCTCAGGGGAAACCTGGAAAGAAGGAATGTTCACAACGCGACCGTTTACCATGATGGCCTTGTGGCTCACCAGCTGACGAGATTCAGCACGGGTAGCGCCGAAGCCCATACGGTAAACAACGTTGTCCAAACGACCTTCCAGCAGCTGCAACAGGTTTTCACCGGTGTTACCCTTTTGACGGGCAGCGTCGCGGTAGTAGTTGCGGAACTGTTTTTCCAATACGCCGTAGATACGACGAACTTTTTGTTTCTCGCGCAGCTGAACACCGTAGTCGGACAGACGCGCTTTACGCGCACCGTGCTGACCAGGGGCGGTGTCAATCTTGCACTTAGAATCAATCGCACGAACACCTGACTTCAGGAAGAGGTCGGTGCCCTCACGACGGCTAAGCTTAAGCTTAGGACCGATATATCTTGCCATCTTCTTTCTCCAACAATCCTAGACCAAGTAGCTACAGCGTTATACGCGGCGCTTCTTGGGAGGACGACAACCGTTGTGCGGGATCGGAGTCACATCAGTAATGTTAGTGATGCGGAAACCAGCCGCGTTCAGGGCGCGGATGGAAGACTCACGACCGGGACCCGGACCTTTGACCATGACTTCCAGGTTCTTGACGCCATATTCTTTGGCCATCTCACCAGCGCGTTCGGCAGCTACCTGAGCAGCGAACGGGGTGGACTTACGAGAACCACGGAAACCGGAACCACCAGAAGTAGCCCAAGACAGAGCATTGCCCTGACGGTCAGTAATGGTCACGATTGTGTTGTTGAAAGATGCATGAACGTGCGCAATACCGTCGCTCACTTGCTTTTTAACGCGCTTGCGAGCACGAGTCGGAGTTTTAGCCATTTTCTACCTTCCCGTTACTTCTTGATAGCCTTGCGCGGACCCTTACGGGTACGAGCGTTGGTCTTGGTACGTTGACCACGAACAGGCAGGCTACGACGGTGACGCAAACCACGGTAGCAACCCAGATCCATCAATCGCTTGATGTTCATGGAAATCTGACGACGCAGGTCACCTTCAACGGTGAATTTACCTACTTGTTCACGCAGACTCTCGATCTGAGCTTCGTCCAGGTCTTTAATTTTCACATTCTCAGCGATACCGGCTGCGGCACAGATGGCCTTGGAGCGGGTACGACCGACGCCATAAATAGCAGTCAAAGCGATGACTGCATGCTTATGGTCAGGAATGTTAATGCCAGCGATACGGGCCACTATTCACTCCTACATATAGTAGATTACGACCACCACAAAGCCCGTGAGCGGATACGTGGCGGTCAACCAATACACAACAAAAGTTGGCTGGCTATATTAGCCAGCACAACTATTTGTTGCAAGTACTAACCGTAAAAAATTAGCCTTGGCGCTGTTTATGCTTTGGCTCGCTGCAAATCACACGCACCACACCGTGACGCTTGATGATTTTGCAGTTACGGCAGATTGCCTTAACGGAAGCACGAACTTTCATTGCTTAACTCCGTAACTACGCCGACCTTTAGCGGCCGTAGCCCTTCAGGTTGGCCTTCCTCAGGACGTCGCCATATTGATGAGACATCATATGGGTTTGTACCTGAGCCATGAAGTCCATGATAACTACCACGATAATCAGCAGCGAAGTGCCACCGAAGTAGAACTGTACGTTCCAGGCAGTCATCAAGAACTGGGGTACCAGACAGATAAAGGTTATATAGAGCGCACCTGCCAATGTCAGGCGAGTCATAACCTTATCGATGTAACGTGCTGTCTGCTCGCCCGGGCGGATCCCCGGGATAAAGGCTCCACTCTTCTTCAGATTATCTGCTGTCTCGCGGGGGTTGAACACCAGCGCGGTATAGAAGAAGCAGAAGAAGATAATGGCTGCTGCATACAGCATCTCGTAAAGCGGTTGACCCGGCTGCAGGACCATAGAGACCTGTTGCAGGATATCAGCTACTTTACCCTCACCCTGACCAAACCAGGAGGTAATGGTCCCCGGGAAGAGGATGATACTGGATGCGAAAATCGCAGGAATCACACCAGCCATATTCACTTTCAACGGCAGGTGTGTGCTTTGCGCGGCAAATACCTGGCGGCCTTGTTGACGCTTGGCATAGTTAACGACGATACGACGCTGACCACGCTCCACGAACACCACAAAGTAAGTCACTGCGAAAACAATCAAGCCCAGCAACAACAACAGCAGGATGTGCAATTCCCCTTGACGTGCCTGTTCGGCCGTAGCGCCAATGGCATGCGGCAGACCAGCAACGATACCTGTGAAAATAATCAACGAGATACCATTACCAATCCCACGCTCGGTAATCTGTTCACCCAACCACATCAAAAACATGGTACCGGTGACCAGACTCACAACCGCTGTGAAATAGAAGCCCAGACCCGGATTAGTCACGAGTCCATGCATCATATTCGGCAGACCGGTTGCAATACCAATGGCCTGGAAAGTTCCCAAAACCAGCGTGCCCCAACGGGTATATTGGCTAATCTTGCGACGGCCGGATTCACCTTCTTTCTTGAGTTCAGCAAGAGCGGGGTGAACCACTGTCAGCAGCTGGATAATGATCGACGCCGAAATGTACGGCATGATCCCCAACGCAAGAATAGAAGCACGCGAGAGTGCACCACCACTGAACATGTTGAACATCTCAATGATGGTGCCCTTCTGTTGCTGGAACAACTCGGCCAGTACGGCGGCGTCAATACCAGGAATCGGCACATAAGAGCCTGCACGGAAAACGATAATCGCCCCGAGAACGAAGAGCAGACGGCTCTTCAGTTCACTCAGACCACCCTGTGCTTTAACATCCAATCCTGGTTTCTTAGCCATTGTACTGATTATTCCTCGATTTTACCGCCAGCGGCCTCGATGGCTGCGCGTGCACCTTTGGTGACGGACAGACCACGAACGGTCACAGCACGGTCAATGTTGCCTGACAGAACAACTTTAGCGAACACGATGTTCTTAGTAACAACACCGGCTTGCTTCAGAGTGCTCAGGTCGACCACATCACCTTCTACCAGGGCGATTTCGTTCAGACGCACTTCGGCAGAAACCAAAGATTTGCGAGAGAAGAAACCGAACTTCGGCAGACGGATTTTCAAAGGCATCTGGCCGCCTTCGAAACCGTTGCGGACTTTACCGCCACCGGAACGAGAGGTTTGGCCTTTAACACCACGACCACCAGTCTTGCCCAGGCCGGAGCCGATACCACGACCACGACGTTGTTTTTCAGGCTTGGAACCAGCGGCCGGAGACAGAGTGTTCAGACGCATGCTTAGCCCTCCACCTTAACCATGTAATAAACCTGGTTGATCATGCCGCGTACGCAAGGAGTATCTTCCAGCTCAACGGTGTGACCAATGCGACGCAGACCCAGACCACGCAGAGTCGCCTTGTGCTTTGGCAGACGGCCGATAGAGCTGCGAGTTTGAGTTACTTTTACAGTGTTAGCCATGTCGCATTACCCCAGAATTTCTTCAACGCGCAGACCACGCTTGGCAGCGATCTGTTCCGGTGATTGACCGTGAACCAGAGCGTCTACAGTAGCGCGAACAACGTTGATTGGGTTGGTGGAACCGTAGGTCTTGGCCAGCACGTTGTGAATACCGGCAACTTCCAGAACAGCACGCATAGCGCCGCCTGCAATGATACCAGTACCTTGGGAGGCCGGCTTCATGAACACGGTGGAGCCAGAGTGAACACCACGCACCGGGTGGTGCAGAGTGCCGTTGTTCAGCTCAACCTTGTTCAGGTTACGCTTAGCCTGTTCCATGGCTTTTTGAATAGCAGCCGGAACTTCACGGGCTTTACCGTAACCGTAACCTACACGGCCGTTACCATCACCCACCACGGTCAACGCGGTGAAGGACATGATACGACCACCTTTAACAGTTTTCGAAACACGGTTTACTGCAATGAGCTTTTCTTGCAGTTCGCCGGCTTGAGATTCGACTTTAGCCATCTTCGACTCCTAGCTTAGAACTGAAGACCAGCGTCACGTGCGGCAGCTGCCAGGGCAGCGATGCGACCGTGATACTTGAAACCGGAACGATCGAAAGATACGTTCTGAACGCCTTTGGCAATAGCACGCTCAGCGATAGCCTTACCTACAGCGGTAGCAGCATCTGCGTTACCGGTGTATTTCAGAGCTTCACTGATGGCTTTCTCTACTGTGGAAGCAGAGGCCAGAACTTCGGAACCGTTGGCTGCAATAACCTGCGCATAGATATGACGCGGGGTACGGTGAACAACCAGACGGGTAGCTCCCAGTTCCTGCATCTTTTTCCGAGCACGAGTAGCACGACGGAGACGAGCTGCTTTCTTGTCCATAGTGTTACCTTACTTCTTCTTAGCTTCTTTAGTACGCACTTGCTCGTTGGCATAGCGTACACCCTTGCCCTTGTAGGGCTCCGGAGCGCGGTAAGCACGGATATCGGCGGCGACTTGGCCAACCAGCTGCTTGTCGACGCCACGCAGAACGATTTCTGTAGCAGTCGGGCACTCAGCGGTCACACCAGCCGGCAGCGCATGCTCTACCGGGTGAGAGAAGCCCAGAGCCAGCGCAACAGCATTGCCCTTGATGGAGGCTTTATAACCTACACCAACCAGCTGCAGCTTGCGCTCGAAGCCTTGGGTAACACCGATTACCATGTTGTTGACCAATGCACGGGCAGTACCGGCCTGAGCGTCAGCACCAGCGATGCTGCCGCGCGGGGCGAACTTCAGTACATTGTCTTCTTTGGTCACTTCTACACCGGCGTGAATAGAGCGAACCAGAGAACCTTTACCACCTTTGATGGTCAGTTCCTGGCCGTTCAGAGTCACCTCTACGCCAGCAGGAATAGTGACGGGTGCCTTAGCAACACGAGACATTTCCTACCTCCTATTAAGCGACGTAGCAGATGATCTCACCGCCCATGCTTGCTTTGCGAGCAGCACGGTCAGTCATCACACCTTTAGACGTGGACACGATAGCAACACCGAGACCGCCCATAACTTTCGGCAGATCAGTAGTGCGCTTGTAAATACGCAGGCCTGGACGGCTTACGCGTTGGATCAGTTCTACAACTGGCTTGCCCTGGAAATATTTCAGTTCAATTTCCAGTTCCGGCTTCACGTCACCAGCTACGGAGTAGCCAGCGATGTAACCTTCTTCTTTCAGCACTTTGGCGATAGCCACTTTCAGCTTGGAAGAAGGCATGGAAACCGCAACTTTGCTCGCCGCCTGACCGTTACGGATGCGGGTCAGCATATCCGCGATCGGATCTTGCATGCTCATAAGTCTAACTCCCGAGATTCGTTACCAAGAAGCCTTCTTCAGGCCCGGAATTTCGCCCTTCATGGCATGCTCACGCACCTTGATGCGAGACAGGCCAAACTTGCGCAGGAAACCGTGCGGACGACCAGTAATATTGCAACGGTTACGCTGGCGGGACGGACTGGAATCACGGGGCAGCTGTTGCAGTTGCAGTACAGCATCCCAACGCGCTTCTTCAGAAGCGTTCATGTCAACGATGATAGCTTTCAGCTCGGCACGCTTGGTCGCGTACTTGGCTACCAGCTTGGCACGCTTTGCTTCGCGCGCTTTCATGGATGTTTTAGCCATAACCCTAACCTTACTTGCGGAATGGGAAGTTAAAGGCAGCCAGCAGAGCACGGCCTTCTTCATCGGTATTCGCGGAAGTGGTGATGGTGATATCCAGACCACGGACGCGATCGACTTTGTCATAGTCGATTTCCGGGAAGATGATCTGCTCACGCACGCCCATGGAGTAGTTACCACGACCGTCGAACGCTTTAGCGTTCAGGCCACGGAAGTCACGGATACGCGGTACGGAGATGCAGATCAGCCGTTCCAGGAACTCCCACATACGCTCGCCACGCAGGGTTACTTTACAACCTATCGGGTAGCCTTCACGAATCTTGAAGCCCGCAACAGATTTGCGAGCTTTGGTGATCAGCGGCTTCTGACCGGAAATGGCAGCCATATCGGCAGCAGCATTTTCCAGCAACTTCTTGTCAGAGATCGCTTCACCAACACCCATGTTCAGGGTGATTTTCTCGATCCGAGGGACTTGCATGATAGTCTTGTAACCGAACTGCTTGGACAGTTCATTTACTACATCGGATTTGTAGTAATCATGCAGTTTCGCCATCGTTAAACTCCAATTACTTCACAAGTTCGCCGGTGGATTTGAAGAAACGGACTTTTTTGCCGTCTTCAATCCGGAAACCAACGCGGTCAGCTTTGCCAGTGGCAGAGTTGAACAGCGCTACGTTTGATACATCGATGGGGGCTTCTTTGGTGACGATACCGCCAGCCTGACCCAGTGCGGGTACCGGCTTCTGGTGTTTCTTCACCTGGTTGATGCCTTCCACGATTACCTTACCTTTTGCAATCAGGACTTGAGTGACTTTGCCACGCTTGCCCTTGTCTTTGCCGGTAAGAACAATCACTTCGTCTTCGCGACGGATTTTAGCTGCCATCGTTCGACTCCTTACAGTACTTCGGGTGCCAGGGACACAATCTTCATGAACTTCTCATTACGCAGTTCACGGGTCACCGGGCCAAAAATACGAGTACCGATTGGCTGTTGGTTGTTGTTAAGCAACACAGCCGCATTGTTGTCGAAACGGATGACAGAGCCGTCCGGACGACGAACGCCTTTACGGGTGCGTACGACCACCGCGTTATACACATCACCTTTCTTCACTTTACCGCGAGGAATGGCTTCCTTGATGGAAACCTTGATGATGTCGCCGATGCCGGCGTAACGGCGGTGCGAGCCACCCAGAACCTTAATACACATTACACTGCGAGCGCCGGAGTTGTCGGCAACACCCAGCATACTTTGCATCTGGATCATCTTAGTGCTCCGCTTTGTTTACTTCTTATCCCTAATGGGATCTGGCTGCCTTCAAAAGGCGCGAAACTATAACACAGGATTTTCAGAAAAGGTAGCCTAAAAAACAAACGGCCCCTGAAAGGGGCCGCTTGGACTACAAAGTACCGATTAGGCCTTTTCTACAACGGCAACTAGGGTCCAGGACTTGGTCTTGGACAGCGGGCGGCATTCGCGGATTTCCACGAGGTCGCCAGCTTTGCACTCGTTGTTTTCGTCATGTACGTGCAGCTTGGTAGTGCGCTTGATGATCTTACCGTAGATCGGGTGCTTTACCTTGCGCTCGATAGCAACAGTGATGGACTTGTCCATCTTGTCGCTGATTACACGACCTTGCAGAGTACGGATCTTGTCAGTCATTACGCACCTGCCTTCTCAGTCAGTACAGTCTTGATACGTGCGACGTCACGACGCACTTGTTTCAGAGTGTGAGTCTGAGCCAGCTGGCCGGTGGACGCTTGCATGCGCATGTTGAATTGCTCACGCAGCAGGCCCAGCAGCTCCTGGTTCAGTTCTTCGACGCTCTTTTGACGCAGATCTTGGGCTTTCATCACATCACCGTCTTAATTACGAAAGTGGTCTGAACAGACAGCTTAGCTGCGGCCAGGGCAAACGCTTCACGCGCCAGAGCCTCAGGTACACCGTCCATCTCGTACAGAACCTTGCCAGGCTGGATCGGGCAAACCCAGTATTCCACGTTACCCTTACCTTTACCCATACGAACTTCGAGGGGCTTTTCGGTGATGGGCTTGTCCGGGAACACACGGATCCAGATCTTACCTTGACGCTTAACGTGACGGGTCATGGCACGACGGGCTGCTTCGATTTGACGAGCAGTCAGTTGACCACGGGATGTCGCCTTCAGGCCAAAGGTACCGAAGGATACTTCGTTACCAGAGGTGGCCAGACCGCGGTTACGACCCTTGTGGGTCTTGCGGAATTTAGTACGCTTAGGTTGCAACATTTACCGAATCTCCTTACTTAGCAGCGCGGCGCTTGTTGTCACGCTTGGGCTTTGCAGGAGCTTGCTCTTGAGCAGCGGCAGCGTTAACAGCAGCCAGACCGCCCAGAACTTCGCCCTTGAAGATCCAAACTTTAACGCCGATCACACCGTAAGTGGTGTGGGCTTCAGAAGTTGCGTAGTCGATGTCGGCACGCAGGGTGTGCAACGGCACACGACCTTCACGGTACCATTCGGTACGCGCGATTTCAGCGCCGCCCAGACGACCGGAAACTTCCACTTTGATGCCCTTGGCACCCAGGCGCATTGCGTTCTGTACGGCGCGCTTCATAGCACGACGGAACATTACACGACGCTCCAGCTGGGAAGTGATGCTGTCGGCAACGAGTTTGCCATCCAGCTCCGGCTTGCGGACTTCGGAAATGTTGATCTGAGCAGGCACGCCAGCAATAGTGGCTACAGCTTTGCGCAGCTTCTCAACGTCTTCGCCTTTCTTACCGATTACAACACCCGGACGAGCGGTGTGAATGGTCACACGGATGCTCTTGGCCGGACGCTCAATGGTGATCTTGGACAAGGACGCGTTTTTCAGTTCCTTGGTCAGGAACTGGCGTACTTGAAAATCGCTGTACAGGTTGTCAGCGAAGTCTTTGGTGTTCGCGAACCAGGTAGAATTCCAAGGCTTGGTAATACCCAGGCGAATGCCATTAGGATGTACTTTCTGACCCATTGCTTATCTCCCAGCCTTAGCGTCGGATACCACTACAGTGATGTGAGCGGTACGCTTGAGGATACGATCCGCACGACCTTTGGCACGCGGACGGATGCGCTTCATGGAGGGACCTTCGTCGACCATGATAGTAGCAACACGCAGCGCGTCGATATCGGCGCCTTCGTTGTGCTCAGCGTTTGCAATGGCAGATTCCAGCACTTTCTTAACCAGCACTGCAGCCTTTTTCGGGCTGAAGGTCAGGATATTCAGAGCCTTGTCTACGGACAGACCACGTACTTGATCGGCTACCAGACGAGCTTTCTGGGCAGAAGTACGGGCATAACGGTGTTTAGCGATAGCTTCCATCATTTATCCCTTAGCGCTTCTTAGCCTTCTTATCAGCAGCATGGCCGCGATAAGTACGAGTCGGTGCGAATTCACCCAGTTTGTGACCGATCATTTCTTCGGTAACGAAAACCGGAACGTGCTGACGACCATTATGGACAGCGATGGTCAAACCGATCATGTTCGGGATGATCATTGAACGACGGGACCAGGTTTTAACCGGCTTTTTATCCCCGCTTTCCACCGCTTTCTCTACCTTCTTCAGCAAGTGCAGGTCAATAAATGGACCCTTCTTGAGAGAACGTGGCATGGTGATTCCTCTATGTTAACAATTACTTGTTACGACGACGTACGATGTACTTGTCGGTACGCTTGTTCTTACGGGTCTTGAAGCCTTTAGCCTTCTGGCCCCATGGGGACACAGGCTGCATGCCCTTGTTACGACCCTCACCACCACCGTGCGGGTGGTCAACCGGGTTCATCGCCATACCGCGAACGGTCGGACGAATACCACGCCAGCGGTTTGCACCGGCTTTACCCAGTTGACGCAACATGTGCTCGGAGTTACCGACTTCACCGATGGTAGCGCGGCACTCGGCCAGAACTTTACGTACTTCGCCGGAACGCAGACGCAGAGTTACATAGTTACCTTCACGAGCCAGGATCTGGATGAAAGTACCAGCGGAACGAGCCAGCTGGGCACCTTTACCAGGCTTCATCTCTACAGCGTGAACGGTAGAACCAACCGGGATGTTGCGCATCGGCAGGGCGTTACCTACCTTGATGGCTGCATCAGCACCAGAAGCGATCGCGTCACCAGCTTTCAGGCCTTTCGGAGCCAGGATGTAACGACGCTCACCGTCTGCATACAACACCAGAGCGATGTTAGCGGTACGGTTCGGATCGTATTCCAGGCGCTCTACTTTAGCCGGGATACCGTCTTTGTCGCGCTTGAAGTCGACGATACGGTAGTGCTGCTTGTGACCACCACCGATATGACGGGTAGTGATACGGCCGTTGTTGTTACGACCACCGGACTTGCTTTTGCTGTCCAGCAGAGCGGCGAAGGGCTTGCCCTTGTACAGCTCTTGATTGACGATCTTGACGACGTGGCGGCGGCCCGGAGAAGTAGGCTTGCACTTAACGATTGCCATTTTTGAGAACTCCTCTTACTCGGCTGCGCCCATGAAGTCGATGTCCTGACCAGCTTTCAGGGTCACATAAGCCTTTTTCCAATCGGAACGACGGCCTACGCGTGCACCTGCGCGCTTGGTCTTACCCTTCATGTTCAGGGTACGGACGGTCTCAACTTCGACCTCGAACAGTTTCGCAACTGCAGCTTTGACTTCCGCCTTGGTAGCATCAACAGCAACTTTGAACACGATAGTGTTCTGCTTTTCTGCAACCATGGTGCTCTTTTCAGAGATGTGCGGAGCCTTCAGAACTTTCAGCAGACGCTCTTCACGGATCATGCCAGCATCTCCTCGATTTGCTTAACTGCATCAGCAGTCATCAGAACCTTGTCGAAAGCGATCAGGCTGACCGGGTCGATACCGGCAACGTCACGCACGTCAACTTTGTACAGGTTGCGAGCAGCCAGGAACAGGTTCTCATCGACTTCAGCAGTCACGATCAGAACGTCAGTCAGTTCCATTTCTTTCAGCTTGGCGATCAGTTCTTTGGTCTTCGGAGCTTCGATGCCGAACTTCTCAACAACGATCAGGCGCTCTTGACGTACCAGCTCGGACAGAATGCTACGGATAGCGCCGCGGTACATCTTCTTGTTTACTTTCTGGCTGTGATCTTGCGGCTTAGCGGCAAAAGTCACACCACCGGAACGCCAGATGGGCGAACGGATGGAGCCAGCACGGGCACGACCAGTACCCTTCTGACGCCACGGCTTTTTGCCGCCACCAGACACTTCAGAGCGAGTCAGCTGCGCACGAGTACCCTGACGGGCACCAGCGGCATATGCAACGACGACCTGGTGAACCAGAGCTTCGTTGAATTCGCGCCCGAAGGTAGTCTCGGAAACTTCAAGAGCGCTCTTGGCGTCTTTCATTACCAATTCCATTACTATCTCCTCAGACGTTACGCTTTGACGGCAGGTTTGACGATCACGTTGCCGTTGGTTGCACCCGGTACTGCACCTTTGATGAGCAGCAGGTTGCGTTCAGCGTCAACACGAACCAGTTCCAGGTTCTGAGTCGTTACACGCTCAGCACCCATGTGACCAGCCATCTTTTTGCCCTTGAATACACGACCCGGAGTCTGGTTCTGACCGATAGAACCCGGAACGCGGTGAGACAAGGAGTTACCGTGGGTCATATCCTGGGTGCGGAAGTTGTGGCGCTTAACAGTACCAGCAAAGCCCTTACCTTTGGATGTGCCGGTAACGTCTACCAGCTTAACGTCAGCGAGAAGATCTACTTTCAGCTCGCTACCAACAGTGAAAGTTTCACCGTTGTTCAGGCGGAATTCCCACAGACCGCGACCGGCTTCTACACCAGCTTTGGCGAAGTGGCCAGCTTCCGGCTTGGTCACACGGCTGGCTTTCTTGGCGCCAGTGGTAACCTGAATAGCGTTGTAGCCGTCGGTTTCTACAGATTTGACCTGAGTTACACGGTTAGCTTCAACTTCGATAACAGTCACCGGGATAGAAACGCCATCTTCAGTGAAGATGCGAGTCATACCCACTTTGCGACCTACAAGACCGATTGTCATTGTTATCAACCTCTTTCCGTAATTAACCCAGGCTGATCTGGACGTCTACACCAGCTGCCAGATCCAGACGCATCAGGGCGTCTACGGTCTTGTCAGTCGGCTCAACGATGTCTACCAGACGCTTGTGAGTGCGGATCTCGTACTGATCACGCGCATCTTTGTTGACGTGCGGGGAGATCAGGACGGTGAAGCGCTCTTTGCGAGTCGGCAGCGGAATAGGACCGCGAACCTGCGCGCCAGTGCGCTTAGCAGTTTCAACGATTTCCGCAGTGGATTGATCAATCAGGCGATGATCAAAAGCCTTCAGGCGGATACGGATTCTTTGGTTCTGCATTGACAGAGCTCCAATAGATAAAAGAACATAAATCAACACCGCCCGACCGAGATTACTCCCGCCAGAGGTGTGATTTTTCACGTTTCCCCCCATATCGGGAGGACTGTATGGCTGGCTCCTGTAAACAGGAAACTCAGCAGCAGACATATCGTCTGGCTTACCTCATGGGTAAGCGGAGGGGATTATACGGATTTTTCAAATTTGCGCAAGGGAGAGCGAACAGATTATGCGCAGTTTTATGTGACAGATGGATCTCGCCTGCGGCAACACACTATGCTGCCGACACCCAGGTAACGACAATGTTACAAGCAGACTGGTAGACTGTGCGCTTGCCTCTGTCAGTGGAACGACATCCCATGCTCAAAGATCAAAAGAAAGCCTATCAGTATGGCCTTTGCGCCGTTGCCCTCTGGTCGACGGTCGCCACCGCCTTCAAGATCTCCCTCGCCTATTTCGAACCTGTGCAACTGTTGCTTGTGGCCGCCTTCACCTCGACTCTCACGCTGACAGCCGTCGTCGCCAAACAGGGCAAACTGCCGCTGCTGGGGAGCTACATCAAGGCCCGCCCTTTCTACTATCTGACTCTGGGCGTGCTTAATCCCTTTCTCTATTACCTGTTGCTGTTCAAAGCCTATGATCTGCTACCTGCCCAGCAGGCACAGACCCTCAACTACACCTGGGCCATTACCCTCAGTCTGCTGGCCGTCCCCTTCCTCGGCCAGAAGCTGCGTCGGCGCGATGGCGTCGCTATCGTGCTGGGGTATTTTGGCGCGCTGGTGATCGCCACCAGAGGGGATGTATTCGGCCTGCAGTTCGACAGCCCCCTCGGCGTGACGCTGGCGCTGGTCTCGACCCTCATCTGGGCCAGCTACTGGATCCTCAACACCCGCAATCAGGGCGATCCCATTGTCAGCCTGTTGCTCGGCTTTATGATCAGCCTGCCTTTTATAGTCGTGGCGACCTGGTTGCTCTCCGATTTTGCCATGACCGCCTGGCAGGGATGGGCTGGTGCCATCTATGTGGGACTGTTCGAAATGGGCTTCGGTTTCGTGCTCTGGCTGATGGCGCTGCGCCATGCCACCAACACGGCCCCCATCAGCAACCTCATCTTTATCTCGCCGTTTGCCTCACTGGTACTGCTCAACCTGTTGATCGGCGAAGCCATCCATCCGGCCACCCCCATCGGGTTGGCGCTCATCGTTGCCGCCCTGCTGATCCAGCAGCTCAAGTACGGCAAACGCTATCGTGCATCAGTCGAAACAAAGAGCTGACCATGCAGAAGGGCGTATCCACGGATACGCCCTTCTCTCAATCCATCCACTCCTGTGGCTGATGTTTCGGCAGCCGCATCTCGACCAGCAGGCCGCCGAGCTCCGAACTTCCCAACCGGATAGTGCCGTGGTGCTGGGCGACTATCTTGGCCACGATGGCCAACCCCAAGCCACTGCCGCCAACGGTACGCGCCACATTCCCCTGAGTAAACGGCTTGAGCACCCGGGAGTAGTCCTGCTCCGGAATGCCGGGGCCATCATCGGAAAGGCGCAAGCGCACCCAGTGCCCGTCGTCCTTGAGCTCGGCATGCAAGCGGCTCGCCCCATAACGCTGCGAGTTGCTTGAGAGGTTGTTCAACACCCGCCGGATACTTACCGGATTGCAGGCCACCCGCACCGCCTCTTGCGGCAGCGCCAGATCGACCTCCAGCCCCTGCTCCGAGTAGATCAGCAAGGTATCATGCACCAGCTGGGTCAGGTCGATAGGCTCCAAATCCTGCCCCTCATCCGGTCGGATGTAGTCGATGAACTGATCGATGATGGCATTGGACTCATCGATGTCGGCGTTGATGCTCTCCTTGAGGTACTCGTCACCGGAGGACATCATCTCGGTCGCCAGCCGGATGCGGGTCAGCGGGGTACGCAGATCATGGGAGACCCCCGCCATCATCAGGTTACGCTCTTCGATCAGGCTCTTGATGGAGTGCGACATATGGTTGAAGGTGCGGGTCAGCCGCCGCACCTCCCTTGAGCCCAGCTCCCCCAGCGCCTCGGGGAAATGCCCCCTGGCAACAGCAACTGCACCAGCCTCGAGATCCTCGAGCGGGCGCACCAGCTGCCGGGCAAAGCGCCAGGCCGCAAACAGGGTGATCACCAGCAGCACGCTCAGATAGATGATGAGGGGTTCGATATCGTCATCTTCAATCTCGGTCAGCGGGATCCGCACCCAGATTTTGCTGGCCTGCGGCGGCTGGATCCAGATGATGTAGTGATCCTGGATCTCGACCCGCACCTTGGCCGGGCCACCCAGCTCGCGACTGATGTTCTCCTCCAGATAGGGGTATGGCTTGGCATTGTTGAAGCCATGCTGCACCGCTTCGCTCTGGGTATAGATGTCGGTACCGGTCGTCACATAGACCAGCGCCTCGGCATCTTCACTCAGCGCCAGTTGTTCAGTGTTGACCGGAAAGATCAGCTTGACCTGATTGGCCAGCAAGTGACTGATCTGCTTGACGGTTGGCGCCAGCAGATAGTTATAGAAGGTGACGTAGGAGACTGCTTGATAGACCACCAGAACGGCGGCCAGAAACCAGAGCATGCGCGAGAACATGCTGCCGACCTTTTTCATGCACCGTCACCATCTGGCACGAACACATACCCCAGACCCCAGACGGTCTGCAGGTAGCGGGGCTGGGCCGGATCCTGCTCCAGCAGGCGGCGCAGACGAGAGACCTGTACGTCGATACTGCGCTCGGTGGCGGTATATTCGCGGCCACGTGCCAGATTCATCAACTTGTCGCGGGAAAGCGGCTCGCGCGGATGGCTGACCAGTACCTTGAGCACCGCAAATTCACCACTGGTGAGCGCCATCGGCTCACCATCCCGGCTCAGCTCGCGGGTCGCCAGATTGAGCTGGAAGGCGCCGAAGTTGACCACCTTCTCTGCAGCAGAAGGGGCCCCCGGCAACTCGACGGTATGGCGGCGCAGCACGGCACGGATCCGCGCCAGCAGTTCGCGGGGATTGAACGGCTTGGGCAGATAGTCATCGGCCCCCATCTCGAGCCCGACGATGCGATCCACTTCATCCCCCTTGGCGGTGAGCATCAACACCGGGATCTGGTTGCCCGCTTCCCGCAGACGACGGCAGATGGAGAGCCCATCCTCCCCCGGCAACATCAGGTCGAGCACCATCAGGCTGAAGTTTTCACGAGTCAGCAAGCGATCGGCCTGCTCGCCATTGGCCACGCCGCGCACTACGAATCCCTGCTCGGTGAGATAGCGCTCCAACAGGGAACGTAATTTCAGGTCATCGTCCACGACCAGGACCTTGTATTGCTGCTGACTCATTGCTTTGCCTCTTCATTCTTTAGCTGCCCCCAATACTAGGGGGGGATATAGCGGGAGCAAAGCACAAATATGTTACCGGTTATTACCCGTCCCGAGAGCGTGACAGCCATCAAGTCACTGCGCTGGCCAGCGACTCCCTGAATGGCGCCAGCCGAGCCATCACGATTTCCCTCGACAGCAAGAGGACAAAAGCTAATATTCCCGAGCAGTTAGCGATGAATACCCCTCTTTGACAGGTCCGCATCACCATGAAGACAAAGCTGATCACCCGCGAAGGCTACAACAAGCTGAAAGAAGAGCTCGATTTCCTCTGGCGTCAGGAGCGCCCCGAGGTCACCAGGAAGGTGGCATGGGCCGCCAGCCTGGGGGATCGCAGCGAAAATGCCGACTACCAGTACAACAAGAAGCGGCTGCGGGAGATCGACCGGCGGGTGCGTTACCTGCGCAAATGTCTCGAAGAGCTGGGGATCGTCGACTATGCCCCCGCGCAGGAGGGCAAGGTCTTCTTCGGCGCCTGGGTCGAGGTGGAAAACGAAGAGGGCGAGACCAAGCGCTTTCGCATCGTCGGCTATGACGAGATCTTCGAGCGCAAGGATTACATCTCCATCGACTCCCCCATGGCCCGCGCCCTGCTCAAGAAAGAGGTCGGTGATGAGGCCATCGTCCGTACGCCAGTTGGTGACGTCTGCTGGTATATCAACGAGATCAACTACCCCAAATAGCCGGACTGCTTGCCACAGGCACATTCTGAGTCACAGGTGCAATGGCAAGATAAACGCCTCCCCTGCGACTTTCTCAGTCTGACGGGTGCAGCCCCCAGCGCAGGGTGGCATCCCGCAACACGACCCCATATAGTGCTCACACTTGGCGCCTGATGGCGCGGACTCGACCACAGAGGCCCTCAACAACATCATGATGCAAACCATAGAGAGACAGATTGCCGGTGAGCTCAATGCTCGCCCGGAGCAGGTGCAGGCCGCAGTTCGCCTGCTGGATGAAGGCTCGACCGTGCCCTTTATCGCCCGTTACCGTAAAGAGGTGACCGGCGGTCTGGACGACAGCCAACTACGTACTCTGGAGAGCCGCCTCGGCTATCTGCGTGAACTGGAAGATCGCCGTCAGGTGATCATTCGCTCCATCGAAGAGCAGGGCAAGCTGACCCCCGAGCTGATGCGCGAATTGAATGGCGCCGACAGCAAGACCCGGCTGGAAGACCTCTACCTCCCCTACAAGCCCAAACGCCGCACCAAGGGACAGATGGCCATCGAAGCGGGGCTGGAGCCGCTGGCCACCCTGCTGCTCAGCGACCCGATGCAGGATCCCGAGCACGCTGCAGCCACCTTCCTCAATCCCGAACAGGGCATTGCCGACAGCAAGGCTGCCCTCGACGGCGCCCGCTATATCCTGATGGAGCGCTTTGCCGAGCAGGCCGACTTGCTGGAGAAGCTGCGTGACTACCTGTGGCAAAATGCCACCCTGAGCGCCCGCGTGGTGGCAGGCAAGGAGCAGGAAGGGGCCAAGTTCAAGGACTATTTCGAACACGACGAACCACTGCACAAGGCCCCCTCCCACCGGGTGCTGGCCATGCTGCGCGGCCGTAATGAAGGGATCCTCAATCTGGCGCTGGTAACCGGTGACGATGATAGTGCCAGCCCCTGCGAAGGGATCATTGCCCACCACTTCAAGCTCAATCTGCAGAACCGCCCGGCCGACAAATGGCTGCAAGGGGTGGTGAGCTGGACCTGGAAGATCAAGTTGTCGCTTCAGATGGAGACCGAGCTGATCGGCCGTATCCGCGAATCGGCAGAGGAGGAGGCGATCAAGGTGTTCGCCATGAACCTCAAGGATCTGCTGATGGCGGCCCCGGCGGGCATGCGCTGCACCATGGGGCTGGATCCGGGCATCCGTACCGGGGTCAAGGTTGCCGTGGTGGATGCCACCGGCAAACTGGTCGATCACGCCACCATCTATCCGTTCGAACCAAAACGCCAGATTGATCAGAGCCTCAAGACCCTGAGCGAGCTGTGCCAGAAACACAAGGTCGAGCTCATCAGCATCGGCAACGGCACCGCCTCGCGGGAGACCGACCGGCTGGTGAGCGACCTGTTCGAGCGCTACCCCGCCGCCAAGGCGCAGAAGATAGTGGTGAGCGAAGCAGGAGCCTCGGTCTACTCCGCCTCCGAACTCGCCTCCCAGGAGTTCCCGGATCTCGACGTCTCGATCCGTGGCGCCGTCTCCATCGCCCGCCGCCTGCAAGACCCGTTGGCCGAACTGGTCAAAATCGATCCCAAGAGTATCGGGGTCGGCCAGTATCAGCACGACGTCGGCCAAAGCCAGCTGGCCCGCCGGCTGGATGCCGTGGTTGAGGATTGCGTAAACGCGGTCGGGGTCGATGTGAACACCGCCTCGGTCGCCCTGCTCAACCGGGTTTCCGGCCTCTCCCAGACGTTGGCCCAGAACATCGTTGCCTACCGGGATGAGCACGGCGCATTCAAGAGCCGTCAGCAGTTGCTGAAAGTGAGCCGACTCGGCCCCAAAGCCTTCGAACAGTGTGCCGGCTTCCTGCGCATTCGCGGCGGCAGCAACCCCCTCGACAGCTCGGCGGTGCACCCTGAGTCTTATCCGGTCGTGGAGCGGATCCTCGCCAAGCTGGAGCAGACAGTGGAGAGCCTGCTCGGCAACAGCAGCCTGCTGCGCAGCCTGAAACCGGCCGATTACACCGATGAGCAATTCGGCGTACCTACCGTCACCGACATCATCGGCGAGCTGGACAAGCCGGGCCGCGACCCGCGCCCCGAGTTCAAAACCGCGACCTTCAAGGAAGGTGTGGAGCAGATCAGCGACCTGGTGCCAGAGATGGTACTGGAAGGTGTAGTCACCAACGTCACCAACTTCGGCGCCTTCGTCGATATCGGTGTTCATCAGGACGGTCTGGTGCACATCTCCTCCCTGACCGACCGTTTCGTCAAGGATCCCCGTGAGGTGGTCAAGGCGGGCGACATTGTTCGGGTCAAGGTGCTGGAAGTGGACGCCCCGCGCAAGCGGATCAGTCTGACCATGCGCCTCGACGAAAAGGCAGGGCAACCCGCCCGCAAGCCGGCTGAAGCGCGCAACAGCAGTGCTGGCAACACCAAACCAAGAAATGAGCCGCGCCAAAGCCCCCCTATGGGTGGTGCCATGGGCAACGCCTTCGCGGCAGCGCTCTCCAAAGCGAAAAAGTAGCGAAGCCTTCCAGAAGTCCTCTGAATGCAAAAAGCCCCGCAAGGGGCTTTTTTACACGCGAAGATCAGGATCACTGCGTCAGGGCAGCAAGAATGCTCTCGGGCTCTCCATGCTGGGCCAGCACCTCCCGCAGTCGGTTGAATGCCTTGCAGGCCTCTTGCGGATATTTGCCGTAAGAGACGAC
Source organism: Aeromonas sp. PI_26 (assembly GCF_027854445.1). NCBI lineage: Bacteria > Pseudomonadati > Pseudomonadota > Gammaproteobacteria > Aeromonadales > Aeromonadaceae > Aeromonas > Aeromonas sp. PI_26. The sequence continues at coordinate 77,585 of NZ_JAJNOE010000018.1, read as the reverse complement.
ACCGGTGTGGCTCCAACCAGCCGCCAGCATCACTTTCTTCTTGAAACTGGTTCCTTCAGTTCCCCCTCCCCCGAGCTGCATCAGAAACTGCTCCATCTGCAGGTGGGGGGGCGGTACACGGGAGAAGGTGGCGAAATCTTCCGCTTTGACTTCATCGAAATGCATGACAGCTCCTGTGAAATTGGAATGGGCCTGATCTTCAGGTTAGTTGCAAAACAGGCAAAGCAGCTGAAAGTTTGGTGAGGGGGGATTCAGATATGCAGACTGAGGGACTGGGTCGAGGCCGGGCTGACAGCCTGTTGATAGTGGCCCGCGATGACGCTGTTGCGCTTGTCCATATAGGCACTCAGCACACCGCCCGATTTCGCGCTCTGCTCGGCCATCAGCTCTTTGCGCGCCTTGGCTTCACTCGCGGCGGCGCTGCGTGCAACGGCCAAATCCTGCGCGGAAGGCTCGGCAGGCGCCAGCGCTGCAGAGCGGATCTGCTGCATCTTGGCGATGGTAGCCGCAGGGTCACCGGGTACGACACTGGTATCGATCTGGACTTCGCCACCCGTAGCATAACGCTTGCCATCCGGCCCTTGCGTAAACTGATAGGTGGGCGAGCTGGCGTACTCTCCACCCGCAGACTGGTGAGCCTGCTCGTGAGTGCGCACCTCCTTGTCACGCTCGACAAGATCCTGAACCTGCTGCTCTTGCCGCTGTTGCTGCTCCTGCTGTTTGGGATCTTGCTGCTTGCGCTGCCCATCCTCACCGGTGGCCTCGACAAAGCGATTGTCTGGCAGTGTCGTCGGCGCCGGTTGCCCGGTTTCACGGCTGTTCTGGGAGCTCTGATTGCTGGAGGCCTGACCGGCTTTGGATTTCTCTTTCTGGGAGCCGACTTCAGATTCGGCAACGGAGGCTTGGCCCGCCCGGGCCTGCGGGATCAGTTCTGCCCGGCGATTATCCGTCCTCGCTGCTTCCACCTGAGGTTGCAGCTGTGTCGGAATAAGGGGGGGCAGACTGACATTGATGTTCATCTCACACCCGGATGTCGATCAGGGTTCCCATCATATCGCTGGCGGTCTGCACTACCTTGGCGGAAGCGCCAGCCTGCAGCTCGGCCACCTTGAGATTGACGAGCTCATCGGTCACTTGCACCTGATCCCCGCTGGGGGTGTTGAGACGGGCGATCTGATTGGATGCCTTGTCGGCAATCTGCTCGGCTCGCTGAAATCCCTGTACCCCGCTGTTGAAAGCAGAATCAATACGCATGATGTTACTCCTCTGGTCACAGCTTAATTATCCGCCAGACCAGAGGATTAATGAAGCTTGTTGACTATTTTTTATCCAACAAAATCTCGAACGATTTCAATGAATTCGTCAGGGTGGGAGATAAAAGGTGCGTGTGAGGCCTTATTGAGGGTCACGCTGCGGCTGGCAGGATAGAGATCATCCAGCAGGGGAATGGCCGCCTTGGGTACCAATGAATCCAGTCGCCCATAGATCCGCAACCAGGGCAGATCGAGCTCCTGCAGCGGTTCGCGCAGGTCAATCTCGGCCAACAGTGTCAGTCCAGCCTCGAGTGCGGCAAACTCGGGCGCCGGCCGCTCGGCCAGCCAGTGGCGCAACTGACGGATATCGTCCCGGGCATGTTCGCTGCCCATCGCCTGGATCGCCAGAAAGCGCTCTATGGTCTGGCGAAAATCCCCCGCCAGCATCTGGTTGAAGCCGGTCAGTACCTTGGGGGCGATCCCCGGCCACTCGTCGCGGGCCATAAAACAAGGGGAGCTGGCCACGGTGATCAGGGAGTGCAGCCGATCGGGATGCATCAGCGCCAACTGGCTTGCCACCAGCCCCCCGAGCGACCAACCAAGCAGATGGCACTTCTGCGGCATGATGGCAGCCACCTGCTCGGCAAGCCAGGGCAGGCTGTAATCCACCTCGTCTGCCAGCGGGCTGTTGCCAAAACCGGGCAAATCCACCAGATGAACCCGATAGTGGGACGCCAACTGTTGGGCAATGCCATGCCAGACCGCACCATTCATCCCCCAACCGTGCAACAGCACCAGATCGGGCCCCTGGCCAAACTGCTCTACCGATATGCTCATCTAGACTAAAGATCCCTGTTCATGCTCTTGGGGTCAGCATGTTAAAGCGACTGCTCGCTAAAGCAAGCCCACTGCTCGGCAGCCACGCCGACTGGCAAGGGAGCTGCCTGCTCTGTAATCAGCCTTGTGACAACGAGCCCCTGCTCTGCAGCTGGTGTCGGCAGGCGTTGCACCAATCAGAGCCAAGATGCCGCCTCTGCGCCGCACCGCTGGCTGACTATATAAAAGAGAACATACCGGTCTGCGGCCGCTGCCAACGCAGACCTCCCCCCTGGGAGCGGCTGCAGGTGATCGGCGACTACCAAACCCCCTACCCCATGCTGATCCCCCGGCTCAAATATTCCGGCCAGATCCTGCTGGCGCCGCTACTGGCACGCCTCTTGGCCGATCATCTGGATAGCAGCGAGCCGCCGGAGGCGATCATTCCGGTTCCCCTGCACTGGTGGCGGCAGTGGCGGCGTGGGTTCAATCAGGCGGGGGAGATCGCACAAGCCCTTGGCGAGTTCACCGGTATTCCCTGCGACAACACTCTATTGCAACGCATCAAGGCGACCCCGCAACAAACAACCTTGAGCGCCGGGCAGCGGCGGCGCAATCTGCGCGGGGCATTCCGGATCCGCCCCCACCACTATCGCCATGTCGCCCTGCTCGATGACGTCGTGACCACAGGCGCCACCGCTGGGCAGCTCAGCCGTTTGCTCCATGAGAGCGGCATCACAAAGGTAGAAGTGTGGGCAATCTGTCGTACCCTGCGACACAGCAAGTAGCCATCGGCATGCTACCCAAGCATTAATAACCGCGTTATCATGAATACCCTAGTCGTACACTCAGGTTTATGAGGATAGTGATGATCAGCATTTCCGACGCCGCCCAGGCCCATTTCCGTAAACTGCTGGAAAAACAGCCTGATGGCACCAATATCCGGGTGTTTGTGGTCAATCCGGGAACCCAGAATGCCGAGTGTGGCGTATCTTATTGCCCGCCCGATGCCGTGGACCCGGAAGATCAACACCTGCCCTTCAGCGGCTTCGACTGCATGGTCGATCCCCTGAGCGCCCCCTTCCTGGTGGATGCCACCATCGACTTCGTGACCGATCAGATGGGCTCCCAGCTCACCCTGAAGGCACCGAACGCCAAGATGCGTAAAGTGGCCGATGACGCGCCACTGATCGAGCGCATCGAGTACGTGCTGATGTCCGAAGTGAACCCCATGCTGGCCGGTCACGGTGGCAAGGTCACCCTGGTCGAGCTGACTGAAGACAAACTGGCCATCCTGCAGTTTGGCGGTGGTTGCAACGGTTGCTCCATGGTCGATTACACCCTGAAAGAGGGGATCGAGAAGCAGCTGCTGGAGAAGTTCCCGGGCGAACTCAACGGTGTGAAAGACGCCACCGAGCACCAGCGCGGCGACCACTCCTACTACTGATTTGCAGCCCTTGCAGCAAAGAAAAGGCCCCGCCATCTGGCGGGGCCTTTTGCATGGGCAATCGGCAGATTACTCGTCCTTCTTGTCTCGCGACAGCAGGGCGATGGCCGCCTCTTTCGGGTTCTTACCCTCGTAGAGCACCTTGAAGATCTGCTCGCAGATGGGCATCTCGACGCCGCAGCGGGCCGCCAGCAGATGCACCTCTTTGGTGTTGCGATACCCCTCCACCACCTGACCGATCTCGGTCATGGCGGTGTTCACATCCTTGCCAGCCCCGAGGGCCAGCCCGAAGCGACGGTTGCGCGACTGGTTGTCGGTACATGTGAGCACCAGATCCCCGAGCCCCGCCATCCCCATAAAGGTTTTGGCATCGGCACCCAGCGCCGCACCCAGACGCTGCATCTCCACCAGGCCCCGGGTGATGAGCGCGGTTCTGGCATTGGCGCCAAACCCGAGCCCGTCGGAGAGACCGGCACCGATGGCGATGACGTTCTTCACCGCCCCACCCAGCTGCAGACCGACGAAGTCCGGATTGGTATAGACCCGGAACGAGCGGCCACAGTGCAGCAGGTGGGAGAGATCGTCGGCGAACTCGTCGTGGGTCGAAGCGACCGAGATGGCGGTCGGCAAACCGGCAGCCAGCTCCTTGGCGAAGGTGGGACCAGAGATCACCGCCAGTGGTATCTCGTCACCCAGCACTTCACGAGCCACATCCTGCAGCAGACGGCCACTGTCCGGCTCCAGACCCTTGGTGGCCCAGGCGATACGGGTATCGGGGCGCAGGAAGGGCTTGATCCGGGTCAGCACATCGCCAAATACATGGCTCGGCACGACCAGCAGCAGCACGGGGGCAGCCTGTACCGCACGTTGCAGATCCGCAGTTAGCTGCAGATCGGCAGGAAAAGGGACATCAGGCAGAAAAGCCTTGTTGCAGCGGTCTTGTTCCAGCTCGGCGACATGAGCAGGGTCGTGACCCCACAGCAGGGTCGGATGACCGTTGCGCGCCAGAGAAATGGCAAGGGCGGAGCCATAAGACCCCGCCCCCAAGACCGAGATAGCGATCTGGTCAGCCATTATCAGGCTTCCGCAGTCGCCTGCTGGGCCTGTGCTTGCGCCATGTGCTGGGCAAACAGGGCATCGAAGTTGACCGGTGCCAGGTTCAGCTGCGGGAAGGAACCCTTGCTCACCATGTTGGCCACGGCTTCGCGGGCATACGGGAACAGGATGTTCGGGCAGAAGGCAGCCAGGCAGTGGGCCAGTTGCGGCTCCGGCAGGTTACCGATGGTGAAGATACCGGCTTGCTGTACTTCGCACAGGAAGGCAGTTTCGGTTTCCAGTTTGCAGGTTACGGTCAGGGTCAGGACAACCTCGTACACGCTCTCAGCCAGGATGTTGGTCTTGGTATCCATATCCAGCTTGACGTCCGGCTGCCACTCTTTCTGGAAGATGTGCGGGGTGTTCGGCGCTTCGAAAGAGACATCCTTGGTGTAAACACGCTGGATGTGGAATTCCGGTTGTACTTCCTGGTTGTTGATCTCGTCAGCCATTTCGTTTGATTCCTTGTTATATGGATAAGTGGGCTCAGGCCCTGCTTAAATCAGCGTTTCTTGGTTACCGGCAGATTTTCTGCACGCCATTGGGCCATGCCACCGCCGAGCACATAAACCTGCTTGAAGCCAGCTTTGCTCAGCTGACGGCCCGCGCCGCCCGCAGTCATTCCCGACTCGCACACCACTATGATGGGGGCATCTTTATGCTTTTCAACCGGGCCCAGATTATTGCTCTGGATCTGGGTCAGCGGCAGGTGCTGGGCACCGGCCAGATGGCCCTTGGCGTACTCTTCCTGACTGCGAATATCCACCACGGTAGCATTCTCGCGGTTGATCAGCAGGGTCGCGGTGTGATTGTTGACGGTTTTTACCGGAGACAAACGGGCACGCACAGTGGTGTAAACCAGGGTGCCAGCCAGACCCAACCAGGCTGCGGTCAGCAGCGGGTTACGGGCCGCAAAATCCAAATACTCTTGCATCTTCTACTATCCAGGGACCAAGACAAGGGCCCGAGTATACATGGGGGTATTGATAAGATCAGCCATCTTGGCGGCAAAGCGCGAGCAGGCTCCCATCATCATTGGGCTGCGAGCATGGCAAGAAGAGCGTGGCTTGCGGGGCCACGGGAGCGCCCCTTGGCTATCAGGTGACTATTTCGGCAGATGTAGTAATATTACGCTAGTTTCATTTCCCGCATTTTTTCCAATCCGAGAGGACATAGTCTTATGTCAACAGCTAAGAAACCTTTGGTTCTGGTCATCATGGACGGTTGGGGCTACAGCACCAAGCAAGAGCACAACGCCGTCGCTGCCGCCAAGACTCCCAACCTCGATCGTCTGGCCCGTGACTACACCAGCACCCTTATCTCCGGCTCCGGTCTGGATGTCGGTCTGCCGGATGGCCAGATGGGCAACTCCGAAGTGGGCCACGTCAACATCGGTGCCGGTCGCATCGTCTATCAGGAGCTGACCCGCATCTCCAAAGACATCCAGGATGGCGAATTCTTCCAGAACGTCGAGCTGGCCAAGGCTGTTGACGCTGCCGTGACCAACGGCAAAGCAGTTCACATCATGGGCCTGATGTCCCCGGGTGGCGTACACAGCCACGAAGAGCACATCATGGGCATGATCGAAATGGCAGCCAAGCGTGGCGCCGAGAAGATCTACCTGCACGCCTTCCTGGATGGCCGCGACGTTCCGCCGCGCTCCGCCCAGTCCTCCATCGAGCTGTTCGACGCCCTGTTCGCCAAGCTGGGCAAGGGTCGCTTCGCCTCCATGATCGGCCGTTACTTCGCCATGGACCGTGACAACCGCTGGGATCGCGTGCAGCAAGCCTATGACCTGATGACCCAGGGCAAGGGCGAGTTCACCGCCGAGAGCGCCACCGAAGCGCTGGCTGCCGCCTATGCCCGCGACGAGAACGACGAGTTCGTCAAAGCCACCCGCATCGGCGAAGCTGCACCGATGGAAGATGGCGATGCGCTGATTTTCATGAATTTCCGTGCCGACCGTGCCCGTGAAATCACCCGCGCCTTCGTTGACACCGACTTCACCGGCTTCGCCCGTGCCGTTGAGCCGAAGCTGAACTTCGTGATGCTGACCGAATACGCGGCCGACATCAAAACTGCCTGTGCCTACCCGCCGACCGCTCTGGTCAACACCCTGGGTGAGTGGCTGGCCAAGCAGGGCAAGACCCAGCTGCGCATCTCCGAAACAGAGAAGTATGCTCACGTCACCTTCTTCTTCAACGGTGGCGAAGAGTCCTGCTTCACAGGCGAAGATCGCGAGATCGTGGCCAGCCCGAAAGTGGCGACCTATGACCTGCAGCCGGAGATGAGCTCCGAAGAGCTGACCGACAAGCTGGTTGCGGCCATCAAGAGCGGCAAGTACGACGTCATCATCTGTAACTACCCGAATGGCGACATGGTTGGTCACACAGGTGTGTTCGATGCCGCCGTCAAAGCCTGTGAAGCCGTTGACCACTGCATCGGTCGCGTGACCGACGCCCTGGCCGAAGTGGGTGGCGAGTGCCTGATCACTGCCGACCACGGTAACGCCGAGAAGATGCTGGACGAAGAGACTGGTCAGGCCCACACCGCCCACACCAATCTGCCGGTTCCGCTCATCTATTTCGGTCGCAAAGCCGAGGTGGTTGAAGGTGGCAAACTGTCCGATCTGGCCCCCACCATGCTGACCCTGATGGGTCTGCCGGTGCCGCCGGAAATGACTGGCAAGCCCCTGATGATTCTGAAATAATCCTTCCCCATGCGGGGATGCGAAGTTATTTCACAGAAAACCAGTCGCGTCGGCCTGTTGGCCGGCGCGCTGTTTTTTTGCCTGTCGATTGGCGCCAGCACACCGGCTTTGGCCGCCAATCAGCAGCTGGGGACCATGCAGTCCCAGATCAAAGAACAACAGAAGACCATCAAGCTCAGCAAGCAGGAGCTTGCCAAGCTCAATACCCAGCTCAAGGCTGACGAGCAGGCCATCTCGGCCGCCGCCGCCAAACTCAACCAGACCAGGCAACAGTTGAAGCAGAACCAGCAGACGCTGGCGACCCTGCAAAAAGACAAGCTGGGGCTGGAAGTTCAAGCCAAACATCAAAAACAGTTGCTGGCCAAACAGGCGGAGAGCGCCTTTCAAGCGGGCAACCACGACTACCTCAAACTGCTGCTCAATCAGCAGGATCCGGCCAAACTGAGCCGCTCACTCGACTACTACGACTACCTCAACAAGGCCCGCATCGAGGCCATCGACGCCCTGCGCGCCACCCGCGACAAGCTGGCGAAAAACCAGCAGGCAACCAAAGAGACCGAAACCAGACTGCAGACCCTGCTTGCCGAACAGCAGGAGCATCACCAGACCCTGCTGGCCAGCCAGCAGAGCCGGGCCAAGGTGCGCAACCAGTTGCAGCAGTCGGTACAGGATGACGAGCAGAAGCTCACCAAGCTGGTCAAGGCGGAGAAAGCGCTGAAAGCCCGGCTGGAAGAGCTGCGTCGCAAGCGGGAAGAGCAGGAGCGCCGTGAACGGGCCGAGCGCGAACGGCTGGCCAAGCTGAAAGCGGAGCAGGAGCGTCAGCGCAAGCTGGCCGAACAGCGCCGCGCCGAGCAACAACGACTCGCCGCCCAGCAGAATAAAACCGTCAAACCGGCAGAACCTGCCGAAGAGGTGGCCAGCAGCAAACCGGAGCGCGGCTCGGGCATCAGCAGTGCCGGTCACTATAGCGGCCTCAAGACCAATGGCAGCCTGCGCTGGCCGGTGCAGGGACCGATCCTCATCTCTTACGGTTCGCCGCGCACCGCCCAGCTTAAGTGGAAAGGCACCCTGATCGGCGCCAGCGAAGGAACTCAGGTCAAGGCGGTCGCACCGGGACAAGTGGTTTACGCCGACTGGCTCGATGGCTTCGGTATGCTGCTGGTAATCGATCACGGTAAGGGCTATATGAGCCTCTACGGTCACAATCAGTCGCTGCTTCGTCAGGTGGGCCAGAATGTGGAACAGGGTGAACCTGTGGCACTGGTCGGTGACAGTGGCGGTCAGGACAGACCGGGCCTCTATTTCGAAATTCGCTATCAGGGCGAGGCCATCAACCCAACCAAATGGCTGGCCAAGGGTTGAGTCAACCCGGCCGACAAACGCATCACACGCTCACTAGCAAAAGCCTGCATCACGCAGGCTTTTGTCGTTTCAGGAGTACAGCAACCCGCTGTCGCTCCCATTTGATGAAAAATTACCTAATTTTTCGCTCGGCTCAGGGGAAGACAACCAGACCGATCTGCTCCAGCAAGGTCTGCTGCTGATCCTCGTTGATCTGCACCCCTTGCAGATCGACCCGGCGCAGATCCAGCCCCGGCAGATCGCACTGGCGCAGATCGCAGCCCTGCAGCTTGAAGCTGGTCCAGTCAATCTGGCCAAACTCGGAGCCGCTGAGATCGGAACCCGCAAGCGAGGCACCAAACAGGTTGGCTCCCTGCCAGCGGTTGCCGGTCAGCTCGCACTTCTCCAGCAGACAACCCTCGAAGCTGGCATAGCTGAAGTTGTTGCCGGTCAGATGGGCCTCGCAGAAGTAGCTTTTGGCGGTGATCTGGTTGGCGAAGCTGGCATGGCTGAAGTTGATACCGACCGCCTGACAGTCGCGCATCTCCAACCCCAGACACTGGCTGCGGCTGCAATCGGCCATGGTGAGATCGCAGCGCAGGAAGCTGGCCTCGCGCAGATCGCAACCCTGCAACAGGCAGCCCCGTTCACTCTCCCGATCGTAGAAGCTGCAGTCGATGAAGCGGCTATCGTTCAAATCCAGCCAGGAGAAGTTGCAGCCGATAAAGCGGCACTCCGAGAACTGCTCCCCCTCCACATCCTGTTGCTCGAACCGGACATCCACGAACTGCTTGCCTCTGATCATCGGAAAACTCCTGCAAAAACGGCTTCATATGCTGACTTTATCCGCCAAAAACGGTAATGTTACATGTAACATCCACGCTGGACACCCCTATGAGCCCCACCCGCAAGCGCCGCCCCACCCTGCAAGATATCGCCGACCAGACCGGCGTGACCAAGATGACTGTCAGCCGCTATCTGCGCGACCCGCAGACCGTAGCGGAGGGGACCCGCGAGCGGATCGCAGCTGTAGTGGAAGAGCTGGGTTATATCCCCAATCGGGCGCCGGATATTCTCTCCAACGCGACCAGCAAGGCGATCGGCATCCTGATCCCTTCCCTCTCCAACCAGGTCTTCTCGGCGGTGATCCACGGCATCGAGTCGGTGACCCGACCGGCCGGTTACCAGACCCTGCTGGCCCACTACGGCTATAGTCCGGAGCGGGAGGAGGAGCAGGTCGCGTCCCTGCTCTCCTATCACGTGGATGGGCTGATCCTCTCCGACAGCCAGCACACCGAACGCACCCGCAAAATGATCGCCACCGCCGGCATTCCGGTGGTGGAGACCATGGATCTGCCGCAAACCCCCATCGACATGGTGGTCGGCATGGACCATAGAGCCGCGGCCCGGGCCATGGTAACAGAGATGCTGCGCCGGGGCCGACGCAAGGTGGTCTATCTGGGGGCGCGGCTCGACGTGCGTACCCAACTGCGGATGGAGGGTTACTATCAGGCGATGACCGACTTCGGCCTCACCGGCCAGCATCTGCTGACCGAACAATCCTCCAGCTTCACTCTGGGGAGCGAGCTGCTGGATCAGGCGCTGGTGCGCTATCCCGACCTCGACGGCCTGTTCTGCACCAACGATGACCTGGCGGTGGGTGCTCTGCTGCAGTGTCAGGCCAAGTGGATCCCGGTGCCCCAGCAGATCGCCATCGCCGGTTGCAACGCCCTCGACATCGGCCACGCCATGACCCCCAAGCTGGCCAGTATCGCCACCCCGCGGGAAGCGATAGGTCGGGAGGCGGCCACCATGCTGCTGGCGCGTCTCAACGGCCCATCCCAACCCGACACCCGCAAGGATATCGGCTTCTCCCTCTATGTCGGGGAGAGTCTGGGCTGATCCCTTGCCATCATGGCGCGTTCGCCCGTCATGATGGCGCATCCTGCAACCTCTTATCGCCATCCTCTGCTCTATGCTGGCCCGGCATACCAACCACATGTCAGGAGCAGAAGATGAACAACACCGAACGATTGCAAGCCTGCCTGCAGCGCGTTGTCTGCAATCCCCGCTTTACCCTAGCCGAGCTTGACCAGTGGTTCACCCTGGATTACTGCCAGCAGGTAAACGGCGAGCAGCTCGACTACGCCGACTTTCGCCAGCACATTGCGACGCTCAGAGATCATCTGGCCGAAGCCACCATCGAGTTTGTCGCCACCATCGCGCAAGGGGACAGGGTGCACTCGACCCATGTGGTACGAGCCACCCGCCACGATGGCGCCCCGCTGGTCTGCAAGGTGAGCGGTCTCTTCACCTTTCGCGACGGCAAGATCTGCCAGACCGACGAGGTGACCTGCCTGCTGAGCGGCTGCGAGCAGGATGCCGACATAGGTTCACGACGCTGAGTCGCGCCGGGCGAAGCGCTGGAGCGCGCGGGAGAAGGCGGCAGGATCTTCGTAACCGAGCAGGTCGGCAATCTGCGCCGATGTGACCCCCTGATACTGCAACTGGCAGGCCCGCCCCATCACCACCTGCTCGCGCCACTGGCGGAAGGTACAGCCCAGCTGCAGAAGGAAAAGCCGGTTCAGAGTGCGTAGCGAAGCGCCGCAATCCACGGCCAGCTCGGCAAGCGTGGTGTTGATGGAGGGAGCCTGACAGAAGCGATCCAGCACCCGCAGCAGGCGCGGGTCGAGGTTGGCCGCCAGCGCAGGCTGGGCCGCTTGCGGGGCAGCTCGCGCCAACTCGTGGCCAATCACCGTCAGATAGGCCTCCCGCTCGGCCCCCTCCTCCAACTCACTGAGACGGGCAAAGAGGCCGGCCAGCAGTGGTGTCAGCTGGCGCAGGCCAAAAGGAGCTGATGCGGACGATGGGGTATAGATAAGCGAGAGGCGAGAGTGGCGCAGCACGCGAAATTCGTGCTCCCAGCCCGCCGGAATAAAGCAGAGCTGGCCGGCAACCAGCAGCTCGCTGGCAGCACCGCCGGTGATAACGCCGCCACCGTCGTGCATGTAGCAATACTGGGCCTGCGGATGGCAGTGCAGCGGAGTGAAGTGCCCTTGCGGGCAGGAGCGATGGAGAAAAGACATGTCGGCCAGCCGGATAAGAAACCGACCACGACCATAAGGGAGCAGACGGCACCCTGTAAATGGCTTTTCCGCCGTCAGAATGGCCAAAAGAAGCAGGCCACCCGAGGGTGGCCTGTTTGGTTTTCTGGACACAACTGATGCTTAGCGTTTTACCAGCTCAACCGCTTCGCGGGAGAGGCGAGTCACCTCTTCCCAGTTGCCGCTCTTGACCGCATCGGCCGGCAGCATCCAGGAACCGCCGACGGTGGCGACGCACTTGAGCGCCAGATAGTCGGCCACGTTTTTCGGGCCGATACCGCCGGTCGGGCAGAACTTCACCTGGGGCAACGGCGCGGCAATGGCAGAGAGCGCCTTGGTGCCGCCGTTCGCTTCAGCCGGGAAGAACTTCAGATGGTCGTAGCCCGCTTCCAGCGCCTGCATCACTTCAGACGGAGTAGCCACGCCCGGGATCAGCGGTGCAGTGCTCTTGGCCGCGTGGGCCAGCAGGGCCGGGGTCATCCCCGGGGAGATGACGAAGCGGGCACCGGCAGCAACGGCTGCATCAAACTGCTCGCAGTTGAGCACGGTACCGGCACCGACCATGGCATCCGGCATCGCCTTGGCGATAAGGGCGATGGCATCGAGCGCCACCGGGGTGCGCAGGGTGATTTCGAAGACAGAGATGCCGCCGTCGAGCAGCGCCTTGGCCATCGGCAGGGCCTGATCCAGCTCGTTGATAACCATCACGGGTACCAGCGGGGAGGCGGCAAACACCTCGGCCGGGGTCACTTTCCAGTTCTGCATAGCTCTTCCTTAGTCAAAGATGGTAGCGCCACACTCGGCGCTCGATACCGCGCGACGCATCACGCTGAACAGTTCACGGCCCCACCCCTCTTGTTCCAGAGTGAGGTCAATCTCGGCCTGGGTACGGCCACTCAAATCAGTCAGGCAGTCGAGGCTGCCGTTTACCGCGTCAACCCGCAGCAGGTCGCCGTCAGCCAGCAGACCGATGGCCCCGCCGTGCAGCGCTTCCGGGGTGACGTGGATGGCGGCCGGGATCTTGCCGGAGGCGCCGGAGAGACGGCCATCGGTGACCAGCGCCACCTTGTAACCCGCCTTCTGCAGGTTGCCGAGCACCGGCATCAGCTTGTGCAGCTCCGGCATGCCGTTGGCGGCCGGGCCATTGTGGCGCACCACGATCACGGCGTCCTGATTGAGATCGCCCGCCTTGTAGGCTGCTTCCACCGCATGCTGGGAGGAGAAGACCCGCGCCGGTGCTTCAATCACCCGATACTCGGGAGCCACGGCGGAGACCTTGACCACGGCGCGGCCCAGATTGCCCGCCAGCAGCTTGGTGCCGCCGGTGGCCTGGAATACGCTGCCGGAAGGTGACAACACGCTCGCATCGCCGCTTTCGCCCACCGGCTGCCATACCAGCTGGCCATCCACCAGTGCCGGACGGCTGAGGTAATCCTGCATCTCGCCAAAGACCGGAGTAGCGTCCATGTGGATCAGCCCCTCTTCTGCCAGACGGCGCATCAGGCCGGGCACGCCGCCTGCCTGTTCGAAGGCGTTGACGTCGGCCGGGCCGTTCGGGTACATGCGAACCAGCAGCGGCACCACGTCGGAGAGATCGCTGATGTCATCCCAGGTCAGTACCAGACCGGCCGCGCGGGCCAGCGCCACCATGTGGATGCTGTGGTTGGTGCTGCCGCCAGAGGCGAGCAGGGCCACCAGACCGTTGACCAGCGAGCGCTCATCCAGCACCTCGCTCAGCGGGCGATAGGCCGGGGAACCCGGGATCATGGCGCTGATGCGGCGGGCCGCTTCAGCGGTCAGGGCGCGGCGCAGCTCGCTATGCGGGTGCACAAAGGCGGAGCCCGGCAGCATCAGGCCCATGGCCTCGAACACCAGCTGGTTGGTGTTGGCGGTGCCGTAGAAGGTGCAGGTGCCTGCCGCGTGGTAGGCGCCGCACTCCATCTCCAGCAGAGCATCGCGACCCACTTCACCGGCGGCGTACTTCTGACGCACCTTCACCTTCTCGTCGTTGCTGATGCCGCTCGCCATCGGGCCAGCAGGAACAAATGCAGTCGGCAGGTGGGCGTGGGAGAGGGCCCCCATGATCTGGCCCGGAGCGATCTTGTCGCAGATGCCGAGCAGCAGGGTGGCGTCGAAGGTGTTGTGAGAGAGCGACAGCGCGGTCGCCTGGGCGATCAGGTCGCGGGAGAAGAGGGACATGTCCATCCCCGGCTGCCCCTGGGTCACGCCATCGCACATGGCGGGCACGCCGCCGGCGACCTGAGCACTGTGGCCCAGTTCGGCCAGCGCGCCCTTGATGATATCCGGATAGCCCTGATAGGGCTGATGGGCACTCAGCATGTCGTTGTAGGCGGTGACGATACCGACGTTGGCACGGGTCATGTCGAGGATGCGACCCTTCTCGTCACTGCTGCAGGCGGCCACGGCGTGGGCCAGGTTGCCGCAGGCCAGTGCGGCGCGGGTCTTGCCTTGCTCGGCCTGACGCTGGATGCGGGCCATAAAGGCCTGACGGCGGGCGGCACTGCGCTCGCGGATGCGGGCAGTGACGTCGGAAATTACCTTATGAATCATTGGGCTTGCTCCAATGCTGTGACGGCGCGGTCAACCACCTGTTCGAAGGTGCCGTCTATATCAATGTGGAATACACCGGCTTCGCCATCCGGGCGCTCCAGGGTATCGAACTGACTTTGTACCATGCTTTCGCGCATGAAGTGGCCCTTGCGGGCACGCATCCGCTCGAGGATCAGCGGCTGGCTGCCATCGAGGAAGATGAAGCTGACCGACTCGTTGCCTTCGCGGATCTGGTCGCGGTACTTCTTTTTGAGAGCGGAACAGACGATGATGCCGGTCTCGTTCTTCTGCTCGAGACTGTAGGCGGCGTCGCGGATCCGCTCCAGCCAGGGGGCACGATCCTCATCGTTGAGGGGGTTGCCGCCAGCCATCTTCTGGATGTTGGCCTTGGGGTGCAGGTCATCACCATCGATGAACTTGGCACCCAGCGCTTCGGCCACTTTCAGACCCACGCTGGATTTGCCGCTACCACACACACCCATCACGATAATGCACTTACCCGCCATAATTTGACCTCTGTCCCACTTTTCAAAAAACCAGCTGTTGATGGGTTCTAATCTAACACGTTACCGGTAACATGTTACCGGTAACCATTGAAAATGTGAAGTCTGCCACAGACTGAGCAAACCCATAGTCACCTGGGCATATGATGTTGAGCCCTTGCCATAAATCTAAATAAATCATAAAGATATGGTTTGCCGACGGATCGGCAAGGTGTCACGACTGAACTTGGAAAAAGGAACGCATAACAATGTCTGACCTCTCCCTGATCATGACAGCCGCCGGCTCGATTGTGCTGCTGCTCTTCCTGGTGATGAAGGCCCGGCTCCACGCCGTGGTAGCCCTGATCCTGGTCTCCATGGTGGCGGGTCTCGCCGCTGGCATGAACCCGGCCGATATCGCCAACACCATCCAGAAAGGGATGGGTGGCACCCTCGGTTTCGTCGCGGTAGTGGTGGCGCTGGGCGCCATGTTCGGCAAGGTGATGGAAGTGACCGGTGCCCTCGACCGGGTGGCTCACACCCTGCTCGGCAAGTTCGGCGTCAAGCGCGCCAACTGGGCCATGGCCCTGACCGGCTTTGTCTGCGCCCTGCCGCTGTTCTTTGATGTGGCCGTGGTGCTGCTGATCGGCGTCGCCTTCGCCATCGTCCGTCGTGGTGGCGGCAGCGTGGTGAAGATTGGTATCGCTCTGCTGGCCGGTATCGCCACTTGCCAGGCCTTCCTTATCCCGGCGCCGGGCCCGATCCTGGTGGCATCCCAGCTGGGTGCCGACTTCGGCTACATGATCCTGTTCGGTCTGATCGCTGCCGTACCGGCGCTGATCCTTGCTGGCCCGCTGTTCGGCGACTTCATCAGCAAGATCGTCGATGTACCGCTGCCTGCCGATGCCCAGAACAGCGTCCACGATGACAGCAAATCCCTGCCCTCCTTCGGGCTGGCCATGGGTCTGATCGGCCTGCCGCTGCTGCTGATCGGCCTCAAGACCATCGTCGGTCGCTTCGTCGAGGCGGGCTCCACCCTGCACAACTGGCTGGAGTTCATCGGTCACCCCTTCACTGCCATCATGGTCGCCTGTCTGGCCGCCTTCTATCTGCTGGGTATTCGCCGCGGCATGTCCCGTGACGAGGTGATGAGCGTCTGCAACAGCGCCATCCAGCCCGCCGGTGTCATCATCCTGGTGACCGGTGCCGGTGGCGTGTTCAAACAGGTACTGGTTGATTCCGGTGTGGGTGCCGCTCTGGGCAACATGCTGGCCGACTCCGGTCTGCCCATCGTCGCGCTGGCCTTCATTCTGGCCGCTGCGGTACGGGTGATTCAGGGTTCCGCCACCGTCGCCATGCTGACCGCCTGCGGTCTGGTGCTGCCGATGCTGGAACCCCTCGGCCTGAACGGTGCCCAGCTGGCGGCCGTCACCATCGCCATCGGCGGCGGTGCCATCGTGCTCTCCCACGTCAACGACTCCGGTTTCTGGCTGGCGAACCGCTACCTCGGCCTGACCGAGAAGCAGACTCTGCAGACCTGGACCGTGATGGAGACCATCATCGGCACCACCGGCGGCGTGATGGCGATGATCATCTACAGCTTCCTCTGACAAGGGCGAAATGCTGACAAAAAGGCCTCACTCGTGAGGCCTTTTTCATCTTTCTGATGATTCTTGCTTTGGCCCAGAGGGCGAGATTGCTAGAATCGCCTATTCATCGCTCCGAGTGGAACGCTTAACCCCGTGATTTCAGGTTTATCTATGCATTCATCGGCCCATTATCGACAACTGCTGGCGCGCCTGCCCCAGATCGCCGTCGCAGCGGATCAGTTTGAAGTGCTCTACAGCGCCCAGGATTTCAAACGCCGCATTCTTGCGCTTATCGCCAGTGCCACCCGGCGCATCTATCTGGTCGCGCTCTATCTGCAGGATGACGAAGCAGGCCGGGAGATCCTCTCCGCCCTCTACGCCGCCAAGCAGCGCAATCCGGCCCTCGACATCAAGCTGTTCGTCGACTTCCACCGTGCCCAGCGCGGCCTGATCGGCAAGGGCAAGCAGGGCGGCAACCACCTGATGTATCAGGCCATGGCTGCCGAACACGAGCACCAGATCGAAATCTACGGCGTACCGGTCAAGGGGCGCGAGCTGCTCGGCGTGCTCCACCTCAAGGGCTTCATCTTTGATGATGTGGTGCTCTACTCCGGTGCCAGCCTCAACGACATCTACCTGCACCAGCAGGATCGCTACCGCTTCGATCGCTATCACCAGATCACCAGCCCGGAGCTGGCCCGCAGCATGGTCAACTATGTGGATGACCTGTTCGTGAAGAGCGACGCGGTGCAGCGACTGGATCACAGCGATATCCCCAGCGCCAAACAGCTGAAGGGGCCGATCCGCCGCTTCAAGCAGAGCCTGCGCCAGAGCCAGTACCGTTTCAGCACCATGCCGGTCAACACCCAGGAGGTGGCCGTCACCCCCATGGTGGGTCTGGGCAAACGCAACAATCAGCTCAACCTGATGATCCGCAATCTGGTGCGCGCCACCGAGCGGGAGATCTTCATCTGCACCCCTTACTTCAACCCGCCCAAGGAGTTGAGCAAGGATATCGAGGATCTGCTGCAGCGCGGTTGCAAAGTCACCATCGTAGTGGGCGACAAGACCGCCAACGACTTCTTCATTCCGCCGGAAGAGAAGTTCTCCACCATCGGTGGCCTGCCCTATCTCTACGAGACCAACCTGCGCAAGTTTGCCGAGCGCAACCAGCGTCACATCGACGACGGCCGCCTCAACCTGATGCTCTGGTGTTGCGAACGCAACTCCTACCATCTCAAGGGGATCTTCGTGGATGACGAGTGGGCCCTGCTCACCGGCAACAACCTCAACCCGCGCGCCTGGGCGCTGGATCTGGAGAATGGCCTGCTGGTACACGATCGTCGCCACCTGCTGCGTCCCCAGTTCAACGCGGAGCGGGAGAACATCCTGACCAACACCAAGCGGATCAGCCACTTTGATCAGGTTGAGCAGATTCAGGACTACCCGGAACAGGTGCGCAAGCTGCTGGGACGGATCCACAGGGTCAAAGCCCACCTGCTGCTCAAACGCATCATCTGACTCCGGGCGCCATGCGCCCGCACCTTGCCTGTTGGCAGCCGCACAAAGGCCTCCCGTTTTCGGCAGGCCTTTGTTATATCCGCCGTTTCCCCCGCCTTGACGGCCCTGCCAGCAGCAACTCGGCTTGCATCGGCCCCTCAACAACCCCTATCATCTGGACATATTTACAGTGTTTTCGGGCATCTAATTGATGAAATTGGATAAAATTCCTCTCGATAGCCTCAAGGGTGTCGGCAGCAAGATGCTGGAGAAGCTCGAGCGGCTGGGGCTGGCCACGGTACAGGATCTGCTGTTCCACC
Source organism: Aeromonas sp. PI_26 (assembly GCF_027854445.1). Lineage (NCBI taxonomy): Bacteria > Pseudomonadati > Pseudomonadota > Gammaproteobacteria > Aeromonadales > Aeromonadaceae > Aeromonas > Aeromonas sp. PI_26. The sequence goes on along the minus strand of NZ_JAJNOE010000018.1, from coordinate 59,357 downwards.
TTCCCCTGCGCTACGAGGACCGCACCCAGGTGTGGCCCATCGGCGATCTGCCGCCCGGCCTGCACGGCGCAGTCGAGGGCGAAATCCAGGACACTCAGCTGGTGATGGGGCGCCGCCGCATGATGGTCTGTCGCATCAGCGATGGCACCGGCACCCTCACCCTGCGCTTCTTCAACTTCACCGCCGCCCAGAAAAACAGTCTGGCGGCGGGCCGCCTGATCCGCTGTTTTGGCGAGGTGCGCCCCGGCAAATACGGGCTGGAGATGGCCCACCCCGAGTACAAGCTGCTCGGCGAGGAGCAGGCAGGTCAGACCGAAGAGGCGCTCACCCCCGTCTACCCGACGACCGAAGGGCTGCGCCAGCTCACCCTGCGCAGCCTCACCGATCAGGCGCTGGCTCAGCTCGACCTCTATGGCGTCGAGGAGCTGCTGCCCGCCGGCCTCTATCCCCACCAGATTGAGCTGGCCGCTGCTCTGAAGCTGCTGCACCGCCCACCCCCCTCGGTGGCGCTGCCGCTGCTGGAAAGCGGCCAGCATCCGGCCCAGCAGCGACTGGTACTGGAGGAGCTGCTGGCTCACAACCTCTCGGTACTCAAGGTGCGCGCTCAGGCGCAAACCCAGCTGGCTCGCGCCCTCAAACCGGCGCCCGCGCTGGTTGAACAGCTGCTCGGCGCCCTGCCGTTCAAGCCCACCGGCGCCCAGAGCCGGGTGGTGGCCGAGATAAGTAAGGATCTGCAACAGAGTCACCCCATGATGCGGCTGGTGCAGGGGGATGTGGGATCCGGCAAGACCCTGGTCGCAGCGCTGGCCGCCCTGCAGGCTATCGGCAATGGCTGTCAGGTGGGCTTGATGGCGCCGACCGAGCTGCTGGCGGAACAGCACGCCATCAACTTCGCCAAGTGGCTGGAGCCGCTCGGCATCGGGGTCGGCTGGCTGGCTGGCAAACAGAAAGGCAAGGCGCGGGAAGAGTCGCTGGCCGCCATCGCCGATGGCAGCGTCAAGATGGTGGTGGGCACCCACGCCATCTTTCAGGAGCAGGTGGTGTTCCAGCGCCTGGCGCTGGTCATCATCGATGAACAGCACAGATTCGGGGTGCATCAGCGCCTCGCCCTGCGCGAGAAAGGGGAGCGGGAAGGGGTACATCCCCATCAGCTCATCATGACCGCCACCCCCATCCCCCGCACCCTGGCGATGACCGCCTATGCCGACCTCGATACTTCGGTCATCGACGAACTGCCGCCGGGCCGCACCCCCATCACCACAGTCGCGCTGCCCGACAGTCGTCGTGGCGATGTGATCGAACGGGTCAAGCTCGCCTGCACCGAGGGCAAGCAGGCCTACTGGGTCTGCACCCTGATCGAGGAGTCGGAGGTGCTGGAGTGTCAGGCTGCCGAGGATACCGCCGCCGAGCTGCAAAACCTGCTGCCCGGCCTGCATATCGGGCTGGTACACGGCCGAATGCGGCCGGTCGAGAAACAGCGGGTGATGGAGGAGTTCAAGGCAGGCATACTGCAACTGCTGGTCGCCACCACCGTCATCGAGGTGGGGGTGGATGTGCCCAACGCCAGCCTGATGATCATCGAGAACCCGGAGCGGCTCGGGCTGGCGCAGCTGCACCAGCTGCGCGGTCGGGTTGGCCGGGGGGCGGTGGCCTCACACTGCGTGCTGCTCTATCATGCCCCCTTGTCCAAGACGGCCCAGAGCCGGCTCGGGGTGCTGCGGGAGACCAACGACGGCTTCCTCATCGCCCAGCGCGATCTGGAACTGCGCGGCCCGGGGGAACTGCTCGGCACTCGCCAGACCGGTCTGGCCGATCTCAAGATCGCTGATCTGGTGCGGGATCAGCCGCTTATTCCGCAGGTGCAAAAAATGGCGCGCTTCCTGATGGATAGGCACCCGAGTCATGTCGAACCCTTGATACGGCGCTGGCTCGGCTTACGGGATCACTATTCCAATGCCTGATCGAAATAGATGCAGAAGATGGGCACATCTCCTTATGGATAGGCATCCGAGTCATGTCGAACCCTTGATACGGCGTTGGCTCGGTCTGCGAGACCACTACTCAAACGCCTGACAACACACCCCAAAACAGGAGGAAAGCAACCATGAATTCCTGGCTACGCGGCCTGCTCTACACCTTCGCCTTCCTGCTGCTGTTTGTCTGGGTTGCCCTCGGCCTGTTCGACGCCGAGCGCGCCAAAGGCCCCATCGCCAGCTGGATCAGCCAGCAGACAGGTGTGCCGGTCACCATAGGGCGGCTGGTATTCAACCCGCTCCACCCCTACACCCTGCTGGCTGAGCAGGTGCGTTACGGCGATGCGGTCTCCCTCGACAAGATCTATCTGGAGATCGAGAGCATCGACTGGCTGAGCCGCGACGTGCGGATCGCCCATCTCGATCTGATCCGTCCCGCCATCAAGCTGCCGCTGCCCAACCAGCTACCGAGCCTGCCGGTGCACTCCCTCACCATCAGTGACAGCACCATAGACCGGCTCAGTCTGGAAAGCCCCGAGCTGACCCTGCGCGGCCTCAACGCCACCCTGAGCGACTGGGAGCTGATCGATCCGAAACGGCAACCACAGGCAAACCTGAGCCTCAATATCGGCCAGCTGGAGACTCCGCAGTTCACCTTCGCCCGTCTCAGCCTGCAAGGAAAGCTTGAAGGAGAAGTGCTGCGCACCGACAAGCTGGTGACCAACCTGTTCGACGGTCTGCTGGAGACCGGCATGGTACTGGACTGGCCCGCCCGCACCCTGCAACTGCATGACCTCAAGGCGCGCGGCATGCGGGTGGAGCTGGGCGATCTGACACAACAAGGCTTACCGCAGCGCTTCCCGTTGCAAAGGGTGTCGCTGGATCGCGGTCATCTGGACGGCGTCAGCCTCAACGACATCAATCAGGAGCTCTCCTTCAACAACTTCAGCGGCCAGCTCACCGCCTTCAACTGGCAGGCGGGCAACCAGCCCACCGGCTATCTGAGCGGCACCCTGGGCGACATGGGCCGCGGCCTGTTCCAGCTGGAGGAGATCAAAGGCAAGCTCGCCTTCTCGCCCCAGCAGATCGACGGTGAACTGCGGGGCAAGGCCTATGAAGGGGAGTTCAATGTCGAGCTCTCCCTCGATAGCCAGCAGCAGAAGCTGACCCTGAAAGACGTGGCGCTGAGCGGCATGGATATCAGCCTGCCGCAAGGGTGGTGGCAGGATTGGCAGAGCTGGCGCCCGCAGCAGGTCGATATCCGCAAGCTGGCGTTCGACAGGCTCAAGGTGCTCTCCTTCGACGATACCCTGCCCCTGTCGCTGACCGGCTGGCAGCTCTATCTGAGCGATCTCGCCCTGCGCGATAACCAACCCGGCCCGCTGCTCGGCCGTGCTCGTATCGAGAGCAAGTGGTTCGAGCTGGTGTGGGATGGCCTCAGCGCCCGTAACGGCGAGCTGGATGGGGAGCTGACCCCCAGCTCCTGGCAACTGGGCAAACTCACCAGCTCGCTGCCGGATGAGGGCACCCTCAGTCTGAGTGGCCAGTGGGGCCGCGAACCAGGCCAGAGCAGCCACCTCCAACTGCAGGCGACCAAGCTGGATCTGCAGCAATGGGGCAAGATATTCCACTCCCCTGTCTCCTTTGCCGGTAAGGCGGACGTGAGCGCCGACCTGCAAGCCGAACACGGCAAAACGGCGGGCGAGTGGCGCCAGACCCTGCAAGGCAGCTTTGCCCTCGATGCCGACGAGCCGTTCTGGGACAAGGTGAAGATAGATCCACTGCTGGATGAGTGGTTCAAGGGCGCGACCCCGCCCACCCTGACGCCGGATCAGCTGTGGCAGGCGATGCAGGAGGGTGACACCCCCTTCTACCGCATCAAGCTGCAGGGCAAGATCGACAAGGGGCAACTACAAGTCGAGCAGGCTGGCGCCTCCACCATCACTCATCTGCTGGCGCTGCAAGGGGGGATCGATCTGGTCAACGAACAGTGGCAGCTCGATCTGGGGATCCTCAATGGCAACCGCTGCGCCGAGCTGCTCGGCCAGTGGCGCGGGCCGCTAACTGCCCCCACGCTGGCATGGAGCTTCCCGCAGAAGCAGGACTCTTGCGGCTGGGAAGTGGGAGTACGCTATCCGCCGCAAGGCAACAGCGCACCGCTCTGGCGACCGGCTCCCGCGCCGAAAGCCCAAGCCCAAGCCCAAGTGCAGACCCAAGCCGGGCAGACAAGCGACAGCCAACAAGGGTAAAAACAGACAAGGCCTCATGATGAGGCCTTGTTGTTTGATGGGGAAATGGCGCGGTTACTGGCCCGGGCGGCGGGGCGGCTGCACCACGTAGTGACCGCAGAACTCCGCCGCCAGCTTGCTGCCGCTGAACAGCTGGATCTTGAGGCTGAAGGTGGCAGGCTCGCCCCGTTTGAGCGGCTGCAGCACGGCGGGCATCCCCTCGCGGGCCACTCGCGCCTCCGGCTCCTCATCGACCGGGCCATGATATTTGATGGTGCTCTCGGCCAGCACCGGCTCGCCCACCAGCCCCTCCTCTTTAAGCTGCAACCAGATCAGCCCCCAGCCCGCCAGCACGCACTGGCTGTAGACACTGCCGGCGAACATGCTGCCATGCACGTTGAAGTTGGCCGCCAGATTGGCCTTGAGGTGGAAAGTCTGGCCATCGTAGTGGCTGATGTGCATCCCCATCTTCTCGCTGATGGGTACCCCGCGTGACCAGCGGGTGGTGAGATCCTGACACCACTCCGGCCGGTACTGGATAGTCTGCAACGGGCTCAGGGATTTGATCATCTGGCGATGGGGAATGCGACCAAATGAGACAGGGCCGCCCCCCACTTCGAGAAAACCGCACTTGCGATAGAACTCCACCGCCTCCTGACGGGCGTTCATCACCAGCCGTTTCACCTTCTCGCTGCGGGCCAACTGCTCGAGATCTTCCACCATTTGGGCACCCAGCCCCTGGCCGCGATATTCGGGCCGCAGCGCCATAAAGCGGATCTGTGCCTCGTCGCCGCCGATAAAGAGGCGCCCTACCGCGATGGGAGTGCCATCGGGTGCCAGCATCAGCCGGTGAATGGCGACCGTATCGTATTCGTCCCGCTCGGAACCGACGGGCAGATTGAAGGGCTTACGCAGAAGTTCCCAGCGCAACTGGTAGTAGGCATCCAGCTCGGCGACTGTCTGAGGGGTGACTACCCGGTACATAGTTTCATCCTTGAGTTACACTGGTCGGAAACCATCTTGCCGTGCAAATTCATGGACTTCAATCTGCAAGCGTACCAAGCCGATCACTTGTTGCACCTCAGCGTCAAACCCCAGCGCCGCCTCACGGTACAGGAAAATGACCAGCACCGCTGGCTAGAGATAGACGGCGTGGTGCAATCCGCCATGTCGCTCGCCGACCCCGCAGCTCTCTGTCTACCCCATCAGCGAGTCATCGCCTGCCTGCTGCCGGAACAGGCCACACAGATACTCGAGCTGGGTCTGGGTGGCGGCGATCTCACCCGCCATCTGAGTCAGCGCTGGCCAGATGCCCGCCACGAGTGCGTTGACCTCGACGAAGAGGTGCTGACCGTTTATCAGCAGTTTTTCCAGCATCAGGAGAGCGATGAACACGCCGCTCCGGCACTCCATCAGGCCGATGCCCTCGCCTTTCTGGAGCAGAGCGAGCAGCAGTACGACCTCATCCTGCTCGATCTCTTCAGTCAGGATGGCAACCCGCTGCTGCTGTTTCAGGAGCGGCTCTACCGGACGCTGGCCCCCCGGCTGAACGGCACTTTGGTCATCAACCTGTTGCCACGCACCGAACTGGAGCTAACCCACGCCCTGACGCTGATCGAACAGTGGATTGGCCCGGCAACCCCCTATCCGGTAGCGGGGCTCATCAACGTGATCGTCCACGTCACACCGCGGGACGAAACATCCTCAGACCTGTAGCCAGAAGGTCGTCGGTCCCTCGTTGACCAGCGCCACCTTCATGTCGGCGGCAAAACGGCCGGTTTCGGTCGGGATTCCGCTGGCGGCGGCCTTGGCCACGAAGTAGTCATAGAGCCGCTCGGCCTCGCTCGGGTGAGCACCGCAGGAGAAGCTGGGACGCATCCCTCGCTTGGTATCCGCCGCCAGCGTGAATTGGGAGACAACCAGCAGACTGCCGCCGATCTGGCTGACATTGAGGTTCATCTTGCCCTCCTGATCCGGAAAGATGCGATAACCACTGACCCGATGCAGCAACTTGTCGGCCTTGGCCTCGTCATCCCCCTGCTCTACCCCGAGCAGTACCAGCAATCCCTGACCGATGGCGCCGGTCACCTCCCCCTCGACAGTCACGCTGGCCTCGCTGACCCGCTGAATCAATGCAATCACATCCCTCTCCTTTGAAAACAGAACGACCGCCCCCTCACAGGGGCGGTCGTCGATGCTACCAATAAACCGGTGGCCAAGGCGATGGCTTAGCCAAGCTCCTCACTCGCCGGTTTCTCGTACTCGCCGAGGCAGGCGGTAGTCTCCGCACCAAGCAGCACCACCAGCCAACTCAAATAGACCCAGACAAACAGGATCGGGATAGTGGCCAGCGCGCCGTAGATGGCCTGATAGGAGGGGAAGCTGGTGATGTAGATGGCAAAGCCGCGCTTGGCCAGCTCGAACAGGGTCGCCGCCACCAGCGCGCCGATAAAGGCGTGGGCCAGCCGTACCTTGCAGTTCGGTACCACGGTATAGACCAGCAGGAAGGTGAGCACCGAGAAGAGGAATGGCAAGCCGCGCAGCAGCAGATAGCCGATGCCGAACAGGCTCTCGGCGCCAAACAGCCGCAGCGAGAAGATGTAGGAGGAGATGGCTATGCTGGCACCGATAAGCACGGGCCCCAGGGTGAGGATCATCCAGTACATGGCAAACGCCTGCGCCAGCGGGCGGCCCTGGGTCGAACGCCAGATGTAGTTGAGGTTCTTGTCGATGGCGGAGATCAGCATCAGCGCCACCACCACCAGCGCCCCGATCCCCACCGCCGTGGTGTTGGTGGCATTGGCGACGAAGCCGTCGATGTACTCCTTGAGCACCTCTCCCGCCGTCGGCACGAAGTTGTGGTAGACGAACTGCTCCATCGCCTGTTTGAGGCTCTGGAACACCGGGAAGGCGGACATCATGCCAAAGACCACGGCGATCATCGGCACCAGTGAAAGCAGGGTGACATAGGCCAGATAACCGGCGGTGACCGTCAATCTGTCCTGCTGGAAACGGCCCCAGACAAACTGGGCAAAGTGGCGACCATCATGGCGCAAGAAGGAGAGGGCGTGGGCCAAACGGCCGCTGACAGGCTGCTGCATCTTGATTCTCGTTAGCGTCATAGTGGCAATATTGTGTCAGAGGAGAGCGCTGTTTGACCACCTTTGAACCCGATTTGCCCCCATCTCCCCCAACCTGTCACCCAGCTGGCGTCTCTGGCTGTCGCAAGAAGCAGAGATAAAAACGGCCCCGCTATGGGGCCGTTTGCAACGCCGGATTACAACATGTAGTCCGCAGGCAGCTCGATGCGGGCGACGCCAGAGGCCACCGCCGCCAGCGCCACGGCGCGGGCAACCCGCGGCAGCAGACGGGCATCCATCGGCTTGGGAATGACGTAATCCTTGCCGAAGGCGAGCTCGCTGACCCCGGCGGCGGTCAGCACCTCGGCCGGCACCGGCTCCTTGGCCAGCGCGCGGATCGCCTCGACCGCAGCAATCTTCATGGCATCGTTGATGCGGCTGGCACGGGCATCGAGGGCACCGCGGAAGATGAAGGGGAAGCAGAGCACGTTGTTGATCTGGTTCGGGTAATCGGAGCGACCGGTGCCCATGATGAGGTCGCTGCGCACCCCGTGGGCCAGCGCCGGCTTGATCTCCGGGTCCGGGTTGGAGCAGGCGAAGATCACCGGATTGGGCGCCATCAGGGCGACCGCTTCAACGGGCAGCACATCGGGGCCGGAAACGCCAACAAACACATCCGCCCCTTCGATAACATCCATCAGGGTGCGCAGCGGGGTCTCGTTGGCGAAGCGCTGCTTGTACTTGTTGAGATCGCTGCGGCCGGTGTGGATAACACCCTGACGATCCAGCATGAAGATGTTGTGCGCCCTGGCACCACACTTGATCAGCAGGTCCATGCAGGCGGTGGCGGCAGCCCCCGCCCCCATGCAGACGATGCGGCTGTCGCTGATGAGCTTGCCCTGGATCTCCAGCGCGTTGAGCAGACCGGCAGCGGTGACGATGGCGGTACCGTGCTGGTCATCATGGAACACCGGAATATCGCAGCGCTCGATCAGCGCCTGCTCGATCTCGAAACACTCCGGCGCCTTGATATCTTCCAGATTGATGCCGCCGAAGGTATCGGCGATAGCCGCCACCGTGTCGATGAACTGCTGGCTGGTCTCGTGCTTCACCTCGATGTCGATGGCGTCGATGCCGGCGAAGCGCTTGAACAGCAGGGCCTTGCCCTCCATCACCGGCTTGGAGGCCAGCGGCCCCAGATTGCCCAGACCCAGAATGGCGGTGCCGTTGGAGATGACGGCCACCAGATTGCCCTTGCCGGTATAACGGTAGGCATCGGCCGGGTTGGCGGCGATCTCGCGCACCGGCTCGGCGACACCCGGGCTGTAGGCCAGCGCCAGATCGCGGGCGGTTTCGGCAGGCTTGGTCAGGGCGATGGCAATTTTGCCCGGTACGGGCTGGGCGTGGTAATCGAGTGCTTCTTGACGCAGATCGGACATGGGGGACCCCGATGTGGTTGGTGCAAATGAGGTGCCGGCAGGGGGCACGCAGAAGGGCGGGGATCATAAAAGAAAGCGGTGGGCATGCCCAGCAGATCATGCTGCCACTAGCCAGATCAGACCAGTTTGTTTAGCACCATCCCCCAGCCACAGATACCACTTTAGTTATAGATCCTGCACTACAGGTGCAAAAAATGGCGGCAAGTTGCCCTGCCGCCATCATGTGCCCCTGCGTGCCGATTACTGACCCGAGTAGACCGGCAGCAGGTTCGCCATCGCGAGGAAGTGGAACAGTGCGGTCGCCAATCCGAACAGGATCAGCAGCCAGGCCACCAGCTTGCCACCCGGGGTGACGAAATGGGGGGTTGCGCTGCCACTGGCAGCCCGGGCGCGGAACTTCAGCACCAGCAGCGCCGGAATAAGACAGGTCCACACTGTGGCCACTGCGCCGGCATAACCGATGGCCAGCAGGAAGCCGAACGGGAAAAGCAGCGAGAGCAGCAGCGGTGGCAGGAAGGTAACAGCCCAGCTCTTGCAGCGACCGGCACGACTGTTGTCGAACTTGAACAGATCCGCCAGATAGTCGAACACCCCGAGTCCCACCCCGATAAAGGAGGAAAGAATGGCCGCCATGGAGAAGCCGTTGATAGCGCTGGCCACCTGCTCCGACTCGATGACACCGGAGAGCGCCTTCAGCAGCACGTTCACATCGCCGCCTTGGGCAATCACGGGGGCGAACTCCTGACGGGGCAGGTTGCCGAAGATCCCCAGCAGCCAGAGCACATAGAGCGCCAGCGCGATCAGGGTTCCCCCCAGAATCGCCCACTTTGCCTGCCGTTCGTTCTGGTAGTAGGCGCGCAGGGAGGCGACCGAGTGGTGATAGCCAAATGAGGTGAGCGCCACCGGCAGCATCGCCATGGCATAGGGGGCGTAGTGACTCTCGCCACCAGCCAGATCGAGCAGGGTCGGCAGCTTGATATGGCCGAGCAGACCGGTCACGCCGAGGGCGAAGCTGATGATCATGAAGGCGATCAGCACCACCGAAATACGGTCAACGGCGCGAGTCGAGTGCCACACCACCGCAGAGAAGAGCGCCACGAACAGCACGGACGCGAGCTTGCTGTCGATCCCCAGTATCCCCTGCAGGATGGCACCGGAGGAGGTGATATAGGCGTAGAGCAGAATGCCGCCAACAAAGTAGACCGAGAGGTTGTTGAGGAGATTGAGCTTCTCCCCCAGCAACTCGCGAGTCACGGTATTGAAGGAGACCCGCATATCGTGGTGCTGGAAGGATTCCAGCAACATCCAGCCGGAGAGGGTCATCATCACCATGGTGACGGTCAGCGCCAGCACCGACCAGAGGGTCCAGGCCCCCGCCCCCGAACTTGGCAGACCGAGCATGCCGGCCCCCACGCAGACGCTGGCAATGATGCAGGCGCCCCCCAAAATTGACGGTTTTTTCTTCATAATCCCTTCTTTTTCTGACTGATTATCTATCCGCGGTAAACAAGACCGCGGCATGATGCCAGCCTTTGCCATGAGACGCCTACCACTATCTGCCATAACCGGGCATGGCCGCCGCATAAAAAATGCCCCGAACGGGGCACTCTATAAGCGGAAATGGTGTGAAGAGGGTTAATCCATCACCGGAATACCCGCTCTCGCTTCGGCCTGACGGGCAATGGCCTCGGTCATCCCCTGAAAGATAAAGAGGTGGAACGGCAGCATGGCTAGCCAGTAGGCCAGCCCCCAGGCGCCCTGCGGATGCCAGTGAGCGGTGACCCGGATGCGGGTCAGACCCGACTCCTCCGGCAGGATGTTGAACTCCAGCCGCCCGACGCCCGGGGCCTTCATGTTGAACAACAGATCGAGCCTGCGCCCCTCATCCACCCCGAGGATCTGCCAGGAGTCGAGCATATCCCCCTTCACGAAACGATCCGGATTGGTGCGGCCACGGGTGCGGGCCGGGCCGCCGATCAGATGATCCATCCATTCGCGCACCACCCACAGCTGGTTCATGTAGAAGTAGCGCTGCTCACCCCCCAACTGCTGCAACACCTGCCACACCACCTCGGGGGAGGCGAGGCAGATGGCCTCGCCGCTGGCGGTACGGTCATAGAAACCATATTCGGGATGGCGCCAGCGCAGGCCGAGCGGCGTCTCCTGCCCCTGCTGTTCGGCACCCAGCTTCTGCTCCAGCGCCAGACTCTCCGCCAGCGCCTCGTCGAAGCTGAGCAGGGTCTGGGGCAGCAAGGCGCGCAGCGGGCCGTCATCGGCTGGAATATCGTGCTTGAGACCCCCCACCAGCGCCTTGGCCACCGGCTGCGGCACAGAGGTGACAAACTGCAGCCACCAGGCGGAGAGGCGCGGACTCAGAAACGGAATGGGAATGATGGGACAGCGCTTGCCGATATGGGCGGCGAACTTCTGCAACTGCTGTTGATAGCTGAGCAGCTCGGGGCCGACCGCATTGAAGATGCGGCCATCCACCTCGTCGGCTTCCACCAGCCCGCCCAGATAGTGAAGCAGGTTGGACAGCGCAATCGGCGGCGTGCGCGAGCGCACCCATTTGGGCGTCACCATCATCGGCAGGTTAAACACCAGATCCCGCATCACCTCGAACGCCGCCGAACCGGGCCCGATGATGATGCCGGCGCGCAGTTCCACCGTCGGCACGCCGGAGTCACGAAACAACTCGCCACAATGGCGGCGGGAGTTGAGATGGCGACTGTTGCACTGCTCCGGCTGGATTGCCCCGAGATAGATGATGCGGCGCACCCCGGCGGCGCGGGCCGCCGCCGCAAAGTTCTTCACCCCCTGCTGCTCCAGCCGGTGAAAATCGGCCCCCGCCCCCATGGCATGCACCAGATAGAAGACGGTATCGATGCCCGCCAGCGCAGGCAGCAAGGTGGTGGGCTTGAGGCTATCGGCGAGGCGAAACTCCACCCCCTCAGGCAAGCGGCAGGGACGGCGCGCCCCGGCAATCACCTTGTAGCCGAGGGTTTGCAGGTGAGGCACCAGATAGGAACCGATATAGCCTGCCGCTCCCATCACCAGACAATTACGCATGAGTGCAGCCCTCAACATCATTGATGCAAGGGGCGCCAGACAGGAATCCACCATAGCCCGCCACGTCCATCACCAGACAATTTCCCATGTAATTCTCCCTATCCTCACCGATGCCGCTTGTCAGCCAGCGTGCGCAGCGCTACCTGAAAATGTTCAACCACTGCGCCACCATCCAGTCTCTTGCCATCCTGCCACGCCACCACCTTGCAACCTAGTACTAACCACCTCCCTGATTAGTCCGATTTGGTGTTAAGCCCTGCTCACTAACCGGTCGATAACTGACCAGATGTATAGCGCCGAGGGCGAATGTATGCGCATCGATCACTACGACCTCCAGGGGGAGGTGCAATACCGGCAACAACAGGCCCAGAGCCGCAAGGTGCGCAACCTCGGGCCAGTGCCACCCGTAGTCAATCCACCGGATGGCAACAACACGGCAGTGGCCGGCGAACGCAGCAGCACCCTGACCCTCACCAGCGCCCTGACGCTGCAAACCGCGAGGCAATCCGCCGCCAACCAGCAAGCGGCAACACCTCCCGTCCCGCCCGCAGCGGACGTCGGCAAAGAGCAGGATGGTATTCCCGACGATGGACTGGATAACCGCCAGCGGCTGATCAAGCTGATGATTGAGGCGATGCTGGGCCACGAAATCGAGCTGCCCAAGCCGATCAAGCCCATCGAAGAGGGAAGTGAAGGGGTGACCCAAGGAGAAGCCGCTGCTCAGGCCGCCGAGCCGGATCAACTGGTGGAGGTGACGGACACCCTGCTGCAACAGGAGCAGCTCAACGTGGTGGCATCGGCCAGCGTAGCGACTCGGGATGGTCAGACTATTCAGCTCGATCTCGGCTTTGTGCTCGACTGGCGCCAGCTGGAGGTGAGCCAGCGGCGCACCACCCTCAATGCCCTGAAAGACCCGCTGGTGCTCAGTCTGGATGGCAAGATCGCCGATCTGACCGAGGCTCGGGTCAATTTCGACATCGATCAGGATGGCAAGGAGGACCGCCTGCCGGGCTTGAGTGAAGGCAGCGGCTTTGTGGCGCTGGATCGCAATGGCAACGGCACCATAGACGATGGTGGCGAGTTGTTTGGCGCCCGCTCCGGCAATGGCTTCGGCGAGTTGGCAACCCTGGATGAGGATGGCAACGGGGTGCTGGACGAGCGGGATAGCCAGTTCTCGGCGCTGCAGTTCTGGCAGCCGGAACACTCCCCCATCGCTCTGGTGGAGCTGGGGATTGGCGCCATCCTGCTCCATCCCCTCGACACCCCCTTCAACCATCTGGGGGAAAGCGGCAATCAGGGGGTGCTGCGCCAGTCCGGCCTCTATGTGACCGAACAGGGCAAGGGCGGCTGGGTGCAGCAGATCGATCTGCGGGTCTGAGCCTTTAAAGGGAATCAGCAGCCCGGTCGCTGACGAGATCTGCCAGCGACCGGCTCCGGTGCCATCAACTGAGCTCGGTGGGATCGATATCCAGACTCCAGCGCACCTTTTTGGTCTCGGACCAGCCTTCCAGCTCCTTAACCGCCCAGTCCAGCAGCTGGGCCAGCGGGGCCCGGTTCGGCCCCTGCACCAGCAACTGCATGCGGAACTTGCCCGCCTTGCGCTCCATAAAACCGCTGATGGGTCCCAGCACCTGAACGTGGGGATAGCGGGCGCTGCGCAGGGTATCGGCGAGGCGGGCGAGGAACAGCTGCACCTCGTCACGGCCGTTGGCCTCGGCGCGGAACAGCCCCTGATAGCTGAACGGCGGCAGCCCCAGCAGGCGGCGCTCTTTCAACGCCGTATCGGCGAAGTGGCCGTAACCGTTCTGGGTCAGATCCTGCAGCAGGGCATGTTCCGGATGGTGGCTCTGCAGCACTACCAACCCGGGTTTGCTGGCGCGCCCGGCACGACCCGCCACCTGGGTGTAGAGCTGGGCCAGCTTCTCGGCGGCGCGAAAATCGGCGCTGAACAGGGCGCCATCCACATCCAGCAGCCCCACCAAGGTCACATCCGGGAAGTGGTGGCCCTTGGCCAGCATCTGGGTGCCAATCAGGATCTTGTACTTGCCCGCCTTGATGTCGCCGAGATGGGCCTCCAATTCCCCCTTGCGGCGGGTGTTGTCCCGATCGATGCGTACTACGGGATATTGCGGGAAAACCTTAGTGAGCAACTGCTCCAACTGCTCGGTGCCCACCCCGGAGCCGATGAGCTCGTTGCTGCCACACTCGGGGCAGTGGTGGGGCAGCGGGCGCACGCTGTCACAGTGGTGGCAGTGCAGCCGTCGTCCAGCCTGATGCCAGGTGTACCAGGCATCACAGCGCTCGCAGGCGGCGCTCCAGCCACACTGGTGGCAGATAAGAGCCGGGGCATAGCCACGGCGGTTGAGAAACAGCATCACCTGATTGCCCGCCGCCAGATGCTCCGCCATCAGCTGCTCCAACTGGGGGGAGAGCCCGGCCTGCAACCGCACGTTCTTGATATCCAGGATCACCTGACGGGCGGTCTGGGCATTGCCGGCACGGCGAGTCAGTGTAAGGTGGTGATACTTGCCGGTGCGGGCGTTGTGCAATGTCTCCAGGGACGGGGTGGCCGAGCCAAGCAAGATCGGAATACCGGCACGATGGGCCCGCATCACCGCCAGATCCCGCGCGTGGTAGCGAAAACCGTCCTGCTGCTTGAAGGAGCCGTCGTGCTCCTCGTCGATGATAATGATGCCGAGGTTGTGAAACGGGGTGAACACCGCGGAGCGGGTGCCGATCAGGATGGCGGCACCGCCGTCACGGCAGGCGAGCCAGGCGTCGAGCCGCTCCCTGTCGTTCATGGCCGAGTTCATCGCTACCACAGGCACGTTGAAGCGGCGCCGGAAGCGGTTGATGGTCTGCGGGGTGAGACCGATCTCCGGCACCATCACCAGCGCCTGCTTGCCCGCCTTGAGCAAGGGCTCGAGGATGCTTAAATACACCTCGGTTTTGCCGGAGCCTGTGATGCCATCCAGCAGGAAGGCACCGAACTTGTCGCTCTGACTGGTAACGGCAGAGACGGCCAGCGCCTGTTCGCCGTTGAGGCGCAGCCCCTCCCCCGGCTCAAAGCGGGCGGCCCAGTCGCCGTCATGGCTCGGCTCCAGCGAGCGTTTCTCCAGTAGCCCCTTCTTCTCCAGCGCGGTGAGAGCGGCGCTCTGGATCTCCTCCTGCTTGAGGGCGGAGGGGGTCTGCGGCCCCTTGCGCAGCAGGGCGAGCGCTTGCTGCTGCTTGGCCGCCCGCTTGAGTTCGTTGAGATCGATGGCCATGCCGGCATCGGTGGCAAACCAGAACTCCAGCTCCCGATAGGCGGCAGGCTCCCCCTTGCGCACCAGCACCGGCAGGGCGTGGGGCAGCACTTCCCCCAGCGGATGCTGGTAGTAGCTGGCGCTCCAGTTCATCAGCGCCAAAATATCCGGCCCCAGCACCGGAGCCGTGTCTAATACCCGTTTGATGGGCTTGAGCTTGTTGCGGGGCACCTGGCTGTCAGCCGGATGATCCACCACCAGCCCGACCAAGGTCTGGGGACCGAAAGGGATCTCGACCCGGCAACCGGGGGCAGGTAACGGCAGGGGAGAGAGATAGTCGAAGTGACGGCGTAACGGTACCGGGACAGCGACACGAACCAGATCCAGCGTTTGGGAAGAATTCACCAGGGGTTGCCTATTTTTTCTGCGAAGCCACTTGCCTGATCTCAGGCATTTCCTATATTATTCGCAGCCTTTGAAACTGTGTTCAACAATCGTGTGGTGTCCGACAAGAGATCGGATGGCGACACGGCCTATTAATTGAGGTTGTCCATGAAAGCTGGTATCCATCCTGACTACGTAGCCATCACCGCCAAGTGCTCTTGCGGTAACGTCATCAACACTTTCTCTACCATCGGTAAAGATCTGAACCTGGACGTGTGCTCCGAGTGCCACCCGTTCTACACCGGCAAGCAGAAAGAAGTTTCTAGCGGCGGCCGCGTAGACAAGTTCAACAAGCGTTTCGGTGCGATGACCACCAAGAAGTAATTTTACTTCTGAAGAATTCTGAAAAAGGCGCCCATCGGGCGCCTTTTTTACGATCCCTGTTTTTCATCCTTCATGTTCCCGCAGCCAGACGCACTCTCCCCTACTGGCCAAATCCTTTGGAACGACGCAAATAGACATACCCCTCACCCGGGCTGCCCCAGCGCGGACTCCCTGCGTTGTCATAGGCACGATCCAGCAATCTGACGCTGTCGGGGCCAATCCAGATATGCTGCACCAGCGTCGTGGCACCGCCAAAATCGGTGGAGCAGTGGCCCACCCGGGTGTGACCGGCATATTCGCCGGAGGGGGTGCGTGTCAGCCAGATCTCGCAACCGTGACGCAAGGAGAGCTGCTGCGGGGTCAGACTGTCGAGCAAGGCGGGATCATGCCAGGCACCGGCAAAATCGGTAGCCCGAGGCATGGTCAGCTCTGCCATCAGGATCCGCCCGTCAGGGGCGGGTGAGAAGCGATAGATGCGCTGGCGGAAGGGACGGACGGAGCGCAGACTCAGGTACTGCTCGGCATAGACCCAGCGATAGCCCTGATAGCCAGGCCAGATCTCCATCAGGCGCAGCTCAGCACTGGTAAAGCGGCTGTCGTAACTGGCCTGCTCCCGGCTCGTAAATGCCCCATTGAACCAGCTGAGTAGCGGCTCCATGCGGGGCTTTAGTGGGGTAGCCTGAGGCGCCGAACCTGCCAACACCAGACAGGAACAGAGCAGCCCGAATACGGCCACCAGCAACTTTGCCATCGAATCCTTCCGAATCATCATAGTGGCGGCGATTATATGAGCGAATTACCCCAATAACAGCCATTACGATCAAATCATTGCCACTCTGGTGCAAAAACCTCACAAGGATGCCAGTCTGCTCACTAAACCCGATATTTTGCCACCGCCTTGTTGAGCAGCTGGGCCTGCTCGTTGAGGCCCTCGCTGGATCTCGCATTTTCCTCCGCCATGATGCTCGACTCCTGGGCGATGTCGCGGATGTTGTTGACGTTGCGGTTCACCTCGTTGGCCACCAGACTCTGCTGTTCGATGGCGGCGGCAATCTGGGTGCTCATATCCATGATGTGGGTAACATCCTGAGTGATCTGCCCCAGCAACTCCCCTGCGGTACTGGCCTGATCCGAGCTGCGGTTGCCCTGCTCGCGGCAGGTCGCCATCACCTCGACGATGCTGCCGGTCTGTTTCTGTAGGGAGCTGATGATGCCGGCGATCTCCTGGGTCGATTTCTGGGTACGGATGGCCAGATTGCGCACCTCATCGGCCACCACCGCAAAACCACGTCCCTGATCCCCTGCCCTGGCTGCTTCGATGGCTGCGTTGAGGGCCAGCAGG
Source organism: Aeromonas sp. PI_26 (assembly GCF_027854445.1). Lineage (NCBI taxonomy): Bacteria > Pseudomonadati > Pseudomonadota > Gammaproteobacteria > Aeromonadales > Aeromonadaceae > Aeromonas > Aeromonas sp. PI_26. The sequence continues at coordinate 42,213 of NZ_JAJNOE010000018.1, read as the reverse complement.
TTGGTCTGCTCGGCAATGCCGCGGATCACGTCGAGCACGGAGCCGATGGTCTCGCTCTCTTTTTGCAGCTGGCTCACCTCGCGAGATGAGCTCTCCAGATTGCCCGCCAGCGAGCGGATCTGCTCGACAGTATTCTCGACCGCAGCCCGCCCCTCCATCGCCTTGTTGTTGGTCGCCTGTGCATTGTTGGCCGCCTGCTCGGTGTTGCGGGCGATCTCTTCGATGGTGGAGCCCATCTCGGTGGACGCGGTCGCCACCATATCGGTCTCCTGCAGCTGGCGCGCCGCCCCTTCACTGGTGCGTTTGACGTTGGCCGAAAGGTGATCCGCCGCTTCGGTCAGGGTGTGCACGCTATGCTTCACATCGCCAATCAGGTTACGAAACCCGCCCAGCATCACGTCGAGATTGCCTGCCAGCTGGGCCATTTCATCTGCCCCGCGCAGATCTATCTTCAGGCGCAGGTCATTATCCTTACGAATGCGGTTGACGGTATCATTCACCTGAGTAATGGGACGGTCGATGCTGCGCCCCAGCAACACGCTCATGATGCCGATCAGCACCACAATCACCCCGCCACAGACCAGCATCAGGCTGTTGAGGCGAGCGCTCTGCCGCTCCAGTTCAGCGACAATGTGCTGATCGACGGCAGCAAATCCCTGTTCGGTCTGATGCACCAGATCCCGCATCTGGTTGCGCAGCCCCTCATCCTCTTTCAGCCCCAGTACCTGCATCCCCTGCACCAGCGCCACAAAGTCCTGCCGGTACTGCTTGCTGGCCTGCTCCAACTTGCCGCGATCCGCCTCCGGCAAAGTGGCAAGACTATCCTGAAAACTCTTGTGCAAGGTTTCGAAACGCTCCAGATACTGGATATCGGAGCGCAGCATGAAGTCTTTCTCCGCCCGTCTCAGCTGCAACATGGTGATGAGCAGCCCCTGCTGATCCAGCTGCTTGAGCCCATTCTCCACCTCATGCACCGCCGCCCGCAGCTTGCCATAGAGCCCCTCCTCCGGCCCCAGACCAATCTTCTGCTGCTGAGCCACCAGATCGTTGAAGGCTTTGCCATAACCGCTGATCTGCTGATCCAGTCTGGTCAGCTCCCCCTCGACGGCAGCCAGATTGTCATCGGTCACCAGCTCCCGATTGTGCTGGTGAAAGTCTGACAGCCCCTGATTGAAGCGCTCGACGAAGGTCATATCCTTACGGATCAGAAAATCCTTCTCGGCCCGCCGCAGGTTGAGCATGGCGATCTCCAGCTGGTCGATATTGCGCTGGGCTTCGGTCAGGTGACGGTGCACCTGGCTGGAGTAGATAAACAGGCCGCTCAGTACCAGCATGGCAACGGCAACCAGCACGGTATTCAGGATCAACTTATGACGGATAAGCACGATGGACCTCTCGCAAACTGGCAGTGAACTGCATTGAGCTTATGCAGAAAAGCGGCGACAGGTGATCTGTGCAAGGAATATTCATTGAAATGCCACACCCACTCCTTATACTGGTTGCACCTGTTTCCAGCCGTGGATTTGACACTATGGAATACAATACTTCTGAACTGTGCGACATCTATCAGGACATGGTGGATGTGCTTGAACCCATGCTCTGCTCCTTCGGCGGCCGCGCCTCTTTCGGCGGCGTCATCACCACCGTCAAATGCTTCGAATCGAATGGTCTTATCCGTGAACTCGTCAAAGAGAATGGGCTGGGACGCGTCTTGCTGATCGATGGCGGTGGCTCCATGCGCCGAGCTCTGATCGACAGCGACATCGCCACCACGGCGGCCGAGAACGATTGGGAAGGGATTGTCTGCTACGGCTGCGTCCGCGAAGTCGATATTCTGGAAGATCTGGACATCGGCATTCAGGCACTGGCAGCCATTCCGGTCGGTGCCGACAGCAAGGATGTAGGGGAGACCGATCTGCCGGTCAACTTCGGTGGCGTGACCTTCCTGCCTGACGACCACCTCTACGCCGATACCACAGGGGTGATCCTCTCCCCCGAGGCACTCGATATCGAGTAAGCCATAGACAGCGTGACGACGGGAGCCTTGGCTCCCGTTTTTTATGTCTGCAACTTGCTGAAAAATGAAAAAAAAGAGGGCCAGATAAACTGGCCCTTAACTGGAAGCAATGTGAGCAATGTCGTGCCTTCACAAGAAGTCCATCACGTTGGAACGAATGAAGTCTTTCCCGGAAAACAAGTTAACAATAATCATTCTCATTTAACTGGGCAAGTGCTATTTGCAGAAAGTGCAAAAAAATTGACCACCGCGAAGGGTGGTCAATCTGTTCAGGCTTGCCGGGTGGCTGTTTGCAGGCTGGATAATCCGGCCTCGCCCACCAGCTTGCGGCTGAGGTAGCGCAACAAGACACCGTAGAGCGGCACGAACAAACCAAGGCTTATCAGCAACTTGAATACGTAATCGACGGTTGCGATCTCGACCCAGTGCTCTGCCATGAAAGGATCTGTGGTGCGCCAGAAGGCCACACTGAAGAAAGCGATGGTATCGACCAGATTACCAAACAGGGTGGAGGCCGCTGGCGCAATCCACCACTGCTTGAGCAGACGCAGGCGGTTGAACACCACCACATCCATGAACTGCCCTACCAGATAGGCCATAAAGCTGGCCAGTGCGATACGCGCCACGAACAGGTTGAATTCGGCCAGATGACCAACACCTTGGAAGCTCCCTTCGAAGAAGAGCACGGAGAGCGCATAGGAGACCGCCAGTGCTGGCAACATCACGGTCTGGATAATCTTGCGCGCCAGACCGGCACCGAAGATCCGCACCGTCAGGTCAGTGGCGAGGAAGATAAACGGGAAGCTGAACGCACCCCAGGTAGTGTGGAAGCCAAACACGGTGATCGGCAGCTGCACCAGATAGTTGCTGCTGGCAATGATCAGAATGTGGAACAACGATAGGCGAAAGAGCGCCGTTTGGTACTGCGCAGGGGTCAGATTCATCTTGTGACCTTTTTGGTTAATGGGGTTAGGGAACCCATATCGCCACCATTGGCGATAATTGAGGGGCGAGATTATACGCCCCCAAACCGATAGTTCAATCTTTATGCGATTAGTCTCATCCAAGTTGGCCAGCGGCAGAACAGGCCTTGTGGGCGATAGTCACGCCTTGTGCTGTCTGGCGAGCCAGAGCAGCGCCTCCCGATCCGCCGGGCGCACCGCCTCCAGCCAGCAGCCGCTGTAGTGTTCATACTCCAGCCGAAACTGGCTCCCTTCAAACACCAGCAACCAGCTATGGCGGTCGGCCCCCGCATCCTGCTCGAGCGGCTGCAGCTCCCACTCTCGCAGCAAGGCCTGCGCCAACAGCGGGAACGTGTCCCAGTCGAGTGCCGGACAATCCAGCGTCACCACGCCAGCTTCGCTATCTACCTGTTTGATTTGCCAACTCATTCCCTGTCTCTCAGCTGCTGCAGGAGAGCTCACCACCGCAATACCATGCCGGAGTCGGGGTGGCGAGATCCTCATATTCGGGTTGTTCATCATAGGGGCGCTGCAAGGCGGCGAACAGCCGCTCGAAAGGCCGCATATCCCCTGCGTCGGCGGCGTCTATCACCTGCTGGGCCAGCGCATTGCGCAGCACATACTTGGGGTTGATGGCATCCATCTGCACCTTGCGCACGGCATCCTCGCTGCCTTCGAGCATCAGCCGCGCCCGATAGCGCTCCAGCCACGCCTGCCAACCCAGTGGTTCAGGCAACAGGGACAGCAGAGATGCAGGCCACGCCCCCTCTTGCGTCACCTCACCGAGACGGCGAAGGAACAGGTGGTAATCCACTTTGTTAGCCGCCAGCAACCGGAACAACTCACGGAACAACGCCGGGTCATCCTCCTCCCACATCGCCAACCCGAGTTTGGCCCGCATCAGTTCGGAGTAGTGCAGCATCAGCTGCTGTTCGTACTGGGCCAACGCAGCAGCCAGCGCATCACCGTCTACATGGCCAGCCAGCGCCTGCGCCAGCTTTTGCAGATTCCAATAACCGACCGCGGGCTGCTGATCCAGCGCGTAGCGGCCCGCAGGGTCCGAGTGGTTGCAGACAAAATCGGGCACGTAGGCATCGATAAAGCCGTATGGCCCGTAATCCAGCGTCAGGCCGAGCAGCGACATGTTGTCGGTGTTCATCACCCCGTGACAGAACCCCGCCGCCTGCCATTTGGCAATCAACCGCGCGGTGCGGCGCACCACTTCGGTAAACAGTTCGGCACCACTCTCCTGTTCGGGGAAGTGGTGGCGCAGCAGATAGTCGATGAGTGGCGGGATCTTCTCCCCCTGCCCGCTCCAGGCGAAATACTCGATATGACCGAAGCGCAGATGGCTGGGGGCGGTGCGCAGCACAGTCGCCCCTGTCTCAACCTGCTCGCGATAAACGGGCTCCTGACTCCCCACCAATACCAGCGCCCGGGTGGTCGGGATGCCGAGAGCATGGAGCGCCTCGGAGGCGAGATACTCGCGGATGCTGGAGCGCAGCACGGCGCGGCCGTCGCCAAAGCGGGAAAACGGCGTCTTTCCTGCCCCCTTCAGGTGCAGATCCCAGCGCTGACCATCCGGCGCCAGCTGCTCACCCAGCAACAACGCGCGACCATCCCCAAGCCGCGGGCTATAACCCCCGAACTGATGGCCGGCATAGACCTGCGCTACCGGCTGCATACCGGGCAGTACTTTTCCCTCGCCACAACAGGCGATCCAGTCAGCCTCGCTGACGCCTCCCAATCCCAGCTCATCCAGCAAAGCCCGGTTGAGATGAAGCAACCGGGGCTGCTGCAGCGGCTGGGGGGCCACGGGTTCACAGGCCCAGGGCAACTCGGTCGCAAAAGTGTTGATCAACTTCATGGTTGTACCATTCGTCCCTGCGTATGCTCGTGTCACTCTTTATACTGCCGTCAGCCATGCTTGCGCTAACTGGCGACCATCATTTTTCAATTCAAGGAGAAGAAGATGCAAAAATGGGTATATGCCCTGCCCTTGCTGGCACTGGCGTGGGGTCATCAGGCCAAGGCTGCCGATATTGAAGCCGGCAAGGCCAAGGCGGCGGTCTGTGCGGCCTGCCACGGGGTGGAAGGCAAGGCGATGATCCCCAACTATCCCCATCTGGCGGGTCAGAATGCAGCCTATCTGGTGAAACAGTTGAAAGCGTTCAAGGATGGCACTCGCAAAGAGCCCTTGATGGACCCCTTCATGGCGCCCCTGACCGATGCGGATATCGACAATCTGGCCGCCTTCTACGCCAGCCTGAAATAACCTCGCGTCTGACCCCAGGTTCTTCCGAGCCGCGCTTACCGTGGTCGATTAGGCTGCCTAATCGACCCTAACGACGGCAGTAGTCGATGATCAGATCCATAAAGGCTTCGCCAAAGCGCTCCAGCTTGCGGTGCCCGACACCGTTGATAGCCAGCATCTCGTCTTCGGTCATCGGCATCAGCTGAGCCATCTCCACCAGGGTCGCATCGTTGAACACCACGTAAGGCGGCACCTCTTCGTCCTCGGCAATCTGCTTGCGCAGGCCGCGCAACTCCTTGAACAGCCGTTTGTCGTAGTTGGCGTTGTCGAGCAGGCCATTGCGCTTCTCCTTGCGGCTGGAGATGGGCTGCAAGCGGGGCACCGCCAGTTCCAGCTTCACCTCGCCACGCAGCACGGGGCGGGCCGCCTCGGTCAACTGCAACACCAGATTGCGGGTGATGTTCTGGGTCAGCAGCCCCTTGTGGATCAGTTGGCGGATCACACTCATCCAGTATTCGTGGCTCTGATCCTTGCCGATGCCGTAGGTCGAGAGCTTGTCGTGGCCGTGATCCTTGATACGCTGGTTGAGGGAACCGCGCAGCACTTCCACTACATAACCCACCCCGAAATTCTGCCCCACCCGCCAGACGCAGGAGAGCGCCTTCTGGGCATCTTCAGTACCGTCATAGCTCTTGGGCGGATCGAGACAGATATCGCAGTTGCCGCACGGCTTGTCGTTGTACTCGCCAAAGTAGTTGAGCAGCACCTGACGGCGGCAGGTCTGCGCCTCAGCAAAGGCCGCCATCACGTTGAGCTTGTACTGCTCCACCTGCAACTGCTGGGGATTCTCGATGTTGTCGAGCAGGCGGCGCACCCGACCGATGTCGGCAGGATCGTAGAGCAGCAGCGCCTCTGCGGGGGTACCATCGCGCCCGGCGCGACCGGTCTCCTGATAGTAGGATTCGATGTTCTTCGGAATGTCGTAGTGCACCACGAAGCGCACATTGGGCTTGTCGATGCCCATACCGAACGCCACCGTCGCCACCACGATCTCGATGTCATCCTTGAGGAAAGCATCCTGCGTCTGCTGGCGCTGCTCAAGCGGCAGCCCCGCATGATAGGGCGCCGCCTTGCAGCCGTGGCGGGATAGCCGCTCGGCCACCTCCTCCACCCGGTTGCGGCTGGAGCAGTAGACGATGCCGCAGTTGCCCTTCTGGCTCTGCACGTAGCGCAGCAGCTGCTCAGCCGCCTTGAACTTCTCCACCAGGCTGTAGCGGATATTGGGGCGATCGAAGCTGGCGGTGTGGATGAAGGGATCGTTCAGCTCTAGGCGGTGCAGCATGTCGCTGCGGGTCGCCTCGTCGGCGGTGGCAGTCAGCGCCACCACAGGCACCTGCGGGAACCACTGTTTGAGCCGCCCCAGCGCCGCATACTCAGGCCGGAAATCGTGGCCCCACTGGGAGACACAGTGCGCCTCGTCGATGGCGAACAGCCCGAGCGGCAGCTCGGCTAGCCGATCCATAAACTCGTGCTGCAACAGTCGCTCGGGGGAGACATAGACCAGCTTGATCTCGCCACGACGCATGGCGGCGAAGTTCTGGATCATCTCCTCCCGACTCAGGGCCGAGTTGATGTAGACCGCCGCTACGCCGTTGGCGCGCAGGCTGTCGACCTGATCCTTCATCAGCGAAATAAGGGGAGAGACCACCACCCCGAGCCCTGGCCGCAGCAGTGCCGGGATCTGATAGCAGAGCGACTTGCCGCCACCGGTGGGCTTGAGCACCAGCGCATCGCGCCCCGCGACGATCTGCTCGATGATTTCGAGCTGACCCGGCCGAAACTGCTGATAGCCGAAGACCGCCTGCAGCAGGGCAAGCGGACTCTCTGGCTGAGGATCTGGCAGGGTTTCGGCAATCGCGGTCATGGGCTCTCCTTTGGGGTCGCCATTCTAAAGCAGCCGCCGCCCACAATAAACCTGCCATTGCGACTGTTAAGGAACTGTTGCAGACTGGCTGGAGTTTTTACTCGGCTTTGATGACAAGGATTGGGATCAGAGAATGAAACAGATGCTCAAGAAGATGGCGCTCAGTGGCATTGCCAACCTGTTTGCCGAGAAGATGCCTTTCAACAAACTGATCGGCATGCAGGTGACCCACTACGACTTCGACAAGGTGGAACTGCGCATCAAGATGGACGACAAGCTGATCGGCAACCCCTTCCACAACATCCTTCACGGCGGTGTCACCGCCACGCTGCTGGATGTGGCGGGCGGCATGATCGTCGCCGCCTCCTGCATCGACGAGCTGGAGGAGTTCTCCCCCAGCTATCTCAAGGAGCGCTTCGCCCGCCTCGGCACCATAGATCTACGGGTGGACTACCTGCGCCCGGGGCGCGGCAACGAGTTTATCGCCACCGCCCACATCATCCGGGCTGGCAGCAAGGTGGCCGTCGCCCGGATGGAGCTGCACAACGAAGAAGGCACCCACATCGCCTTCGGCACTGGTACCTATCTGGTGGGTTGAACCAAATTAGTGCATAAAAACCACGCGGCTAATCCAATTTTAATCATTAGATTCCTTACCCCCTCTGGCCGAACAAGGTCCATACTGATAGTCGGGATTGTGTGCAGAGGGAGGATTGCAGGCGATGAGTGCGAAACTGGCCATCAAACCATCCAGAGCCTTGTTGACACAGCTCGAGTCCATGCTCGACGAGGTGCAGACACCCGAGTGTCGCCACTGGTTGGAACAGGAGCTTGAGGGGTATTCTCTCTCCTCACCCCTGCCTTGGTATCGCATCGTTCCCTGTCGGCAACGCGGTCACTTTCTGGATCTGAAAACGGGAAAATATTTGACCTGTCACATCAACAGTCAAACGCTATGCCAACGCGATCTGGCCCAAATTCAGTTCATTTATGCCCGTGAACCCGCCGCCCACTATTTGCTGCAACGCAATTCCGGTATTGAACCCTGGCCAGAGCAGCTGCTGGAAGATTATCAGGAGCAGTTGATCCCCGGCCATTTATGCCTGCAAGCCTGGCATGAGCCCGTGATTTCATTACGTGCACAACTGATGGAGGGAATAGAACATTTCATTAGTGAGTACCCCAAGCACGCGGCCTTGCTGCCTCAACACAGTTTCAAGGCTTTGCGGCATCAGCACTGGCATATCTGAGTAAGCGCCTGGCGCGCAAGGAGGGCACCATAGACAAGACCCGTAGCGAGATTGCCACAATCTAGAGTGCCGGAGTCAGGATCAGACTCCACCGATGGGCCACCGAGCGGTGGCCCTTTTAATGTCTGTGGTCTTGCTTCGACCCTGCATACTGCAAGTCAGATCACTTGGCCAGGTAACAGGTCAGCAGCTAAAGAAAATCGGGAAAACAGGAAGGATAAATGCAAAAAGGCCGCTCTATTGAGCGGCCTTTTCAAATTTGGTCGGTGTGAGAGGATTCGAACCTCCGACCCCTTCGTCCCGAACGAAGTGCGCTACCAAGCTGCGCTACACACCGATGTCTGCGGGACGGGAATTTACCGAAAGCCCAGACCCGACACAAGCCTTTTTTGCGTTTGGCAGGAAAAAAAGTGCCATTTGCTCAACTATTCAGCACTCTTGTCATCCGCTTACTGGGCTGCAGCCAGCTGGTGACATTCCGGTAACCGGCCGTCAGGCCAGGCGCAGGGATGCCGGCCCCAATAGACGGCGCTGCCAGTCAGCCACAGTGCCATGCTCCAGCCAGTCGGCTGCATGCTGGCGCCAGTTGGGGGAGAGAGCAGGATTCTCCAGCAGCATCAGCAGATCCGCTTCATTGCGCACCTGATTGAACAGGATATCCGCCGTGCGCTTCACCGTCAGTTCGGGATAGTGTCTGTCTGCCAGCTCCATGGCCGACTCCGGCGACACCATCCCCTCCTCCAGCACCCGCAGCAGCCAGCCACAACGGCCATTCAGTTGCATCACCTGCGACATCTGGCCATAGCCAAAGCGCTGGTTGAGTTTGAAACAGGGGGATCTCGGCTGGCTGATCTGGATCAGCGCCTCGCCGAGTCGATAGACATCGCCAATGCAGGCTTGCACCTCGGTCAGCCCGATACCGGAGAGGTTCTCGCCAAAGGCGGCAGGTTGCCAGGGTGTACGTGGCGCAGGCAAGCCCAGCGCGGTTTGCCAGGTCTGCCACCAGAGATAGTGATCGGCAGGATAGTAGTGGAGCGCCCGATCCGGGCCACCGTGGTGGCGCAGGTCACACTGCTCATCCCCTTCCAGACCGGCAAAGGTACAGCGAACTGGTGCAGAGATCGGTTGCTTGTGAATGGCGCTGGTGAGGCCGGGCACCAGCTCGGTGCCACGACCGCTAAAAAGGGAGATCCGCATACTCATCCTCCAGGTTGACGAGAGTAGGCGGATCTTATCATGGCGTCAGACCACGGCCTGCATCTGGGTGGTCATGGCTATCTCGGCGCGACGGCGCTTCTCCGCCCTGGCCATCAGATACCAGCTGCCGAAGGTAAAGAGCGATACCGACAGCAGGATCAGGCTGGCCACCGCGTTGATCTCGGGTTTCACCCCGAGCCGTACCGCCGAGAAGACCTCCATCGGCAAGGTGGTCGAGCCCGGGCCGGAGACGAAGCTCGCCAGCACCAGATCATCCAGCGACAGGGCGAACGACATCATGCCGCCTGCCGCCAGCGAGGGGGCGATCATCGGGATAGTGATCAGGAAGAACACCTTCCACGGCTTGGCGCCGAGATCCATTGCCGCCTCCTCGATGGAGAGATCCAGCTCCCGCAACCGCGCCGACACCACGATCGCCACGTAGGCGGTACAGAAGGTGGTGTGGGCGATCCAGATGGTCAGCATGCCCCGCTCGGCGGGCCAGCCCACCAGCTGGGCCATCGCCACGAATAGCAGCAGCAGCGACAGACCGGTGATCACCTCGGGCATCACTAGCGGCGCCGTCACCATGCCACCGAACAGGGTGCGACCACGGAAGTGGGGAATTCGGGTCAGCACGAAGGCTGCCACCGTCCCCAGCGCCACCGCGGCGATCGCGGTGTAGAAGGCGATCTCCAGCGAACGGAACACAGACCCAATCAGCTGCTTGTTGTCGAGCAGGCCGAAATACCACTTCAGCGACCAACCGCCCCACACCGTCACCAGCTTGGAGGCGTTGAAGGAGTAGATCACCATGATGATCATGGGCAGGTAGATAAACAGCAGCCCCAGCCAGAGCATCAGTTTGGCAAAACCGAAACGTCTCATCATGCCTTGCCCTCCAGCTCTTTGGCCTGGTTACGGTTGAAGAGGATGATCGGAATGATCAGCACCGCCAGCATCACCACCGCCAGCGCAGAGGCGACCGGCCAGTCGCGGTTGTTGAAGAACTCCTGCCACAGCACCTTACCGATCATCAGGGTCTCCGGGCCACCCAGCATTTCCGGAATAACGAACTCCCCCACAACCGGAATAAACACCAGCATGCAGCCGGCGATAATGCCGTTTTTGGAGAGCGGTACCGTGATCTGCCAGAAACGGGTCAGGTTGCGGGCCCCCAGGTCGGAGGCCGCCTCCAGCAGGCTCTGGTCATGCTTGACCAGATTGGCGTAGAGCGGCAGCACCATGAAGGGCAGGTAGGAGTAAACGATGCCGATATAGACCGCCAGGTTGGTGTTTAGGATCTGCAGCGGTTCGTCGATCACCCCGATCCCCAGCAAGACGCTGTTGAGCAGGCCGTTGTTGCTGAGGATCCCCATCCACGCATAGACCCGGATCAGAATGGCGGTCCAGGTCGGCATCATGATCAGCAGCAGCAGAACGGTCTGGGTCTCCTTGTTAGCCCGGGCGATGGAGTAGGCCATCGGATAGCCAATCAGCAGGCAGAGCAAAGTGCTGACGAAGGCCATCTTGAGGGAGCCCAGATAGGCCGCGATATAGAGCTCATCCTCCTGCAGCAGCAGGTAGTTGCCCATATTGAGCAGGATGGTGAGCTGATTGTCGGCCCAGCTCACCACGTCGGTGTAGGGCGGGATCGCCACATCCGCTTCCGCAAAACTGATCTTCACCACGATGACGAAGGGCAGCAGGAAGAAGAGGAACAGCCAGAAGAAGGGGATGCCAATCACCAGTCGGCGCCCCCCGACCCGCTTCAGTCGTTGCAAGAACTTCATGATTGCAGCACCACGCCGCTGTCATCTTCCCAGTAGAGGAACACCTGGTCATCCCAGGTTGGCCGCTTGCCGTGGCGTTCGGCATTGGCGATGAAAGCCTGAACGATTTTGCCCGAGGGCAGCTGGATGTGATAAACCGAGTGACCGCCCAGATAAGCGATGTCATAGACCTCACCCTTGGTCCAGTTGAAGTCCGGGTGCTCGATCTCCTCCGGCTTTTGCAGACTCATCAGCAGTTTTTCCGGCCGCAGGGCATAGGTCACCTTCTTGTTCTCGGCGCGGGAGCTGATGCCGTGGCCCACATAGATGGGCTGCTCCAGGTCGGCGCAGGCGATGGTGGCGTGGTCCTGCTCATCCTCCACCAGCAGGCCGTCAAACAGGTTGACGTTGCCGATAAATTCGCACACCAGCCGACTGGCCGGAGTCTCGTAGATATCCATCGGGCTGCCGATCTGCTCGATGCAACCGAGGTGCATGATGGCGATCCGCTCCGCCATGGTCATGGCCTCTTCCTGATCGTGAGTCACCATGACACAGGTCACCCCGACCCGCTCGATGATCTCAACCAGCTCCAGCTGCATCTTGGAACGCAGCTTCTTGTCGAGCGCCCCCATGGGTTCATCCAGCAGCAACAGTTTGGGACGCTTGGCTAGCGAGCGAGCCAACGCCACCCGCTGGCGCTGGCCACCGGAGAGCTGATGCGGTTTGCGGCGGGCATACTGGGTCATCTGCACCAGCTTGAGCATCTCCTCCACCCGGGCATCGATCTCGGCCTTGGGCAGGCCATCCTGCTTGAGGCCAAAGGCGATGTTCTGGGCCACCGTCATATGGGGGAACAGGGCGTAGGACTGGAACATCATGTTGATGGGGCGTTCATAGGGGGGCATGTCGGTGATGTCGACCCCGTCGAGGAACAGCCGCCCCTCGGTCGGGCGCTCGAAACCGGCCAGCATCCGCAGCAGGGTCGATTTGCCGGAACCGGACCCGCCGAGCAGGGCGAAAATCTCCCCCTTGTGAATATTGAGAGATACGTTATCGACCGCCAGCGTTTCGTCGAACTGCTTGCTTACCCGATCAATTTTCACCAGCACTTCTTTGCGCTGCTGACTGCCCTCGAGGGCTTTCTTGTAGGCACTGGAGGCTATCGCCATTACCAAACTCCCCAACGTGATACCGGCCTTGCGGCCGATCCATAAAAGCGATTTGGCGCCCCCGAACGGGCACCAAGGTTAGGTACCGGACTTGATCTTGGTCCAACTCCGGGTGATTAGACGCTGTACCGAGCGGGGATGTGCTTCCTGCACATAGAGTCGCTCCAGCACGGCCTGAGGGGGATAAACCTCCTCGTTGTTGCGCACCGCCTCATCCATAAACTCGCCCGCCCTTGAGTTGGGATTTGCGTAGCCCACATAGTCGCTGACCTTGGCGATCACTTCGGGCTGCAGGACGTAGTTGATGAGAGCGTGCGCCTCTTTGACGTTGGTGGCATCGGACGGGATCGCCATCATGTCGAACCAGAGATTGCCCCCCTCTTTCGGAATGCTGTAGGCAATTTTCACCCCCTTGCCAGCTTCATCGGCGCGGGCAGCGGCTTGCAGGATGTCGCCGGAAAAACCGGCCGCCACGCAGATGTCGCCATTGGCGAGATCGCCGATGTATTTGGAGGAGTGGAAGTAGGCCACATAGGGCCGCACCTTGAGCAGCAGCGCCTCGGCCTGCTTGATATCCCCCGTCGCATGACTGTTGGGATCGAGCCCGAGGTAGTTGAGGGCAGCAGGGATCATCTCGTCGGCAGAGTCGAGGAAGGCGACGCCGCAGCGAGAGAGTTTCGCCATGTTTTCCGGTTCGAAGATGGTGGCCCAGGAGTCAATCTTGTCGACCCCCAGCACCGCCTTGATTTTGTCGACGTTGTAGCCGATGCCGTTGGTCCCCCACAGATAGGGCACCGCGTACTGATGACCCGGATCCACCTTGTCGAGCTGCTTGAGCAGCACGGGATCCAGGTTGGCCAGATTGGGCAGCAGGGATTTATCCAGTTTCTGGAAGGCTCCCGCCTTGATCTGCTTGGCCAGGAAATTATTGGAGGGCACCACCAAATCGTAACCAGTCCGCCCCGTCAGCAACTTGCCTTCCAGGGTCTCGTTGGAGTCAAACACGTCATAGACGGTCTTGATCCCGGTCGCCTGCTGGAAATCGCTGAGGGTAGTCTCGCCGATATAGTCAGACCAGTTGTAGAAGTGCAGCACAGGGGCAGCCTGGGCCACATTCGCCAATCCCATGGTCAGGGCTATGGTTAGCAATCTGGTTGTATTCACGGTGTCAGTTCTCCTGTTCAGTGGTTGACCGTCTGCGCATCCATTCGCGCGGCCCATCCGGATGGATGGCATCACTACCCTCCCGGCCGAACTGCGGACCGGGAGGGGCACTCGTTACTTACTTGCCGGACTTGATCTTGGTCCAGCTGCGGGTCATCAGCCGCTGCACCTTGGCCGGCAGATCCGGGAAGGTGTAGATCTTCTGCAGGGTTGCCGCATCGGGGTAGATACCCGGATCGGTGCGGATCGCCTCATCCACCAGCGGGGTCGCCGCCTTGTTGCCGTTCGGGAACTGCACCACGTTGGTGATGTTGGCGATCACCTCGGGCTTCATCAGATAGTTGATGAAGGTGTGGGCCGCCTCGACGTTCTTGGCATCCGCCGGAATGGCGATCATGTCAAAGAAGCTGCCTGCCCCCTCTTTCGGAATGGTGTAGGTGAGCGCGACGCCATTCTTGGCCTCGGCTGCCCGCGCCTTGGACTGCTGCAAGTCACCGGAGTAACCGACCGCTACGCAGAGGTTGCCGTTGGCCAGATCCGAGATGTACTTGGAGGAGTGGAAATAGGCGGTATAGGGACGGATGGAGAGGAACAGCTCCTCAGCCTTCTTCAGTTCGGCCGGTTTCTGGCTATCCGGTTTGAAGCCCAGATATTGCAGGGCAGCCGGCAGCATTTCGGTCGGTGAATCGAGGAAGGAGACGCCACACTCTTTCAACTTGGCCATGTTCTCCGGCTTGAACACCAGATCCCAGGAGTTGACCGGGGCATCGGCCCCCAGCACGGCTTTCACCTTCTCGGCGTTGTAGGCATAGCCGATGGTGCCCCACAGATAGGGGATGGAGTACTGGTTGCCCGGATCGCTCGGCTCGAGCGCCTTGAGCAGGTCGACATCCATGTTTTGCCAGTTGGAGAGCTTGGACTTGTCCAGTTTCTGGAACACGCCCGCCTTGATCTGCTTGGCCAGGAAGGGGTTGGATGGCACCACGATGTCGTAGCCCGAGCTACCCGCCAGCAACTTGGCTTCCAGTACCTCGTTACTGTCGAACACGTCATAGACCACCTTGATCCCCGTCTCCTTCTGGAAGTTATCCAGGGTATCCGGCGCTATGTAGTCGCTCCAGTTGTAGACGTGCAGCACCTTCTCTTCAGCCATTGCTCCGGCACTTGCCATGACCAGAGCCACAGAGGCAGCGATCACTCCTGTTTTGAAAGACATCATCCTTGTCTCCTAAGCAAATTGTATGCGCATGCCAACCTGCCCGACCCACCTCAACCCTTCAGCTTTGCGGCTGTCAGATCCAGACTGCGCCTGGCCAGATCGACCAATTCATCAACCTGTTCCTCGGTGATGACCAAGGGGGGCGATATGATCATGGTATCGCCTACCGCCCTCATCACCAAGCCATTGTTAAAGCAGAACTCCCGGCAAGTCATCCCCGCATTTGCCTGAGCTGGAAAACGCCGGTTGGTCTGCTTGTCCTCAACGATTTCCAGCGCGGCGACCAATCCTTTGCCTCGGGTTTCTCCCACCAGCGGATGATCGGCCAGCTCCGCCCAGCGGCGCTGCAAATAGGGGCCGATAGTATCATGCACTCGCTTAACTATGCTCTCTTTCTGCATAAGCTGGATATTGGCCACCGCCACGGCGCAAGAGACCGGATGGCCCGAGTAGGTGAAGCCGTGGTTGAACTCGCCCCCCTCCTCCACCAGCCCCTTGGCAACCCGGTCACTGACCATCACTGCGCCGAGCGGCAGATAACCAGAGGTGATCCCCTTGGCCAGACACATCAGGTCCGGCTTGATGCCAAACCCTTCGCTGGCAAACCACTGACCGGTACGGCCAAAGCCGCAGATCACCTCGTCGGCGATCAGCAGGATGCCGTAGTGATCGCAGATGCGCTGGATCTCCGGCCAGTAGCTGTCGGGCGGAATGATGACGCCGCCCGCCCCCTGGATCGGCTCGCCGATAAAAGCAGCCACCTTGTCCACCCCCAGCTCCAGAATCTTCTGCTCCAGCTGACGGGCCCGCTCCAGCCCGAACTCGTGGGCACTCATCCCCTGCCCCTCACCGAAGTGGTAGGGCTGATCGATGTGCACTATGCCGGGAATGGGCAGACCACCCTGGGCATGCATCCCCTTCATGCCGCCCAGACTCGCCCCTGCCACGGTGGAGCCGTGATAGGCGTTGTGGCGGCTGATGATCACCTGTTTGTCAGGCTGACCCTTGCTGGCCCAGTAGTGGCGCACCATCCGCAGCACAGTGTCGTTGCACTCGGAGCCGGAGCCGGTGAAGAAGACGTGGTTGAGATGGGCAGGCGTCACCTCGGCCAGCAGGGTCGCCAGCTCGATCACCGGCGGGTGAGCGGTCTGGAAGAAGAGGTTGTAGTAGGGCAACTGCTGCATCTGACGGGTAGCGGCATCCACCAGCTCCTGGCGGCCATAGCCCATATTGACGCACCACAGGCCCGCCATGCCGTCGAGAATGCGTTTGCCGTCGGAGTCTTCCAGATAGACGCCGCTGGCTTTGGTAATGATGCGCGAGCCCTTCTTGTTCAGGGCCTGAAAATCGGTAAAGGGGTGCAGGTGGTGGCTGGCATCCAGTTGTTGCCACTCACGGGTTGTCTGCTGCATTTGTTGCTCCTCGGTTCCTTCGATTTAGCAATATTCAGTCGTCAAATAGTCAGGTGGGTAGTCAGGCGGGCTTGCATGCTCGCAGCCACAACCACTCACAGGTGGCTGCCGCCACCTGACTCGCGTTCCGGTCTCTTCGATACAGGGATCGGGGAGACCGACTCCGGCCTCCCCGTTACAGGGGGATCAAACGTTCAGCAGCAGGAACTCCCGCTCCCAGCGACTGATCACCCCGAAGTAGGTCTCGTACTCTTTACGTTTGACCGCGACAAAGGCGCGAGTGAAGCGCTCACCCAGCATCTCCTTGATGGGCTCGCACTGTTCGAGATGGCTGAGCGCCTCTTCCAGCGAGCGGGGCAGGCTGTAGGGCAGGTCATAGGCGCTCGACTTCATCTCCGGCAGCGGCTCCAGCTTCTCCATCATGCCGAGATAGCCACAGGCTAGAGTGGCGGCCAGCGCCAGATAGGGGTTGGCATCGGCACCGGCGAAGCGGTTCTCCACCCGCCGCGCGCTCGGGTCGGAGAAGGGCACCCGCAGGCCGCAGGTGCGGTTCTCGACCCCCCACTGGACGTTGCGCGGCGCGCTCTCGCCAAAGGTGAGGCGGCGGTAGGAGTTGACGTTGGGGGCCAGCAGGGCAGTCACCGCCGGGGTGTATTTCTGCAGACCGGCGATGAAGTGCATGAACTGTTCGCTGTTGCCGCCGTTCGGAGTGCCGAACAGGTTGTGGCCGTTCACATCTTCCAGACTCTGGTGGATGTGCATGGCCGACCCCGGTTCGTCACTCATCGGCTTGGCCATGAAGGTGGCATAGATGCCGTGGCGGTGTGCAGCCTCACGCATGGTGCGCTTGAACAGGAACACCTGATCCGCCAGATCGATGGCATCCCCGTGCAGGAAGTTGATCTCCATCTGGGCGGCGCCGGACTCGTGGATCAGGGTGTCCACCTCCAGCTCCTGCGCCTCGCAGTAGTCATACATGTCTTCAAAAATGGGGTCGAACTCGTTGACCGCATCGATACTGAACGACTGGCGGGCGGTCTCAGGGCGGCCGTTGCGACCGACCGGCGGCACCAGCGGATAGTCGGGGTCTTCGTTGCGGGTGACCAGATAGAATTCCAGCTCGGGCGCCACTACCGGCTTCCAGCCCTGCTTCTCATAAAATGACAGAACCCGACGCAGCACGGAGCGCGGCGCTATGTCGATCAGCTTGCCGTTGACGTCGAAACAGTCGTGGATCACCTGTGCAGTGGGCTCCAGCGCCCAGGGGACAAAACGGATGGTGTTGGGGTCGGGATAGAGCTGCATGTCCCGCTCCAGCGGGTCGATCATGCTGTCGTCATCCGGATATTCGCCGGTCACCGTCTGGGTGAAAATCACCTCGGGCAGACGCATGCCCCCTTCGCGCAAAAACTTGTTGGCTGGGATGATCTTGCCCCGGGCGTTGCCGGTGAAATCCGGGAACAGGCACTCCACTTCCGTGATGCGATTGCTCTCCATCCAGCCTTTGATACTGTCCATGTTAAACCCCGACTTTACGGTTGCCATTGGCAAGGGTGTCTAATATATGGAACACCCTTGTTATAAAATTGTAATCAACATCACCATAAAGCCCGCCATCAAGGGCAATGTCAAGCGGGCGTGTTTAAAAAACTATAAATAACGGCGTATATAATGACCAAGGCGGCACCAAATACTAAACACTCAAATCCGTACGAAGCCCACCCTTCTCATCGTTGCAAAGGCGATGCCAACAGAGGGTGAAGCAGGCGCCAGATCCCGACCAATCCCCCGCAGGAACGGACCATTTTTTTGCAAGGGCGCACAATCCTTATCCTATTTGCTTTGCTTGGCTGCATTTTTTTGGTACAAGGCCCGCCCTGATTTGCACTCTCTTGCATGAAACAGGTGCAAATCGGGATACAAGGGCTTGGTCTGTAGGCAGACAGCCCCCATAAACAGGGATAATTGGGTTAGTAAACTGACTGGTAGTTAATCGTATGTGTGATTTCATGACTGAAGACCAACTGGCCTTTTACAAGGGGCAGATCGAGCGACAGATCGTCGAGCTCGAAGAGCGCCTGAACTCCCAGGCCAGCCAGGCCATCGCCACCGACACCAACGAGATGGCTGATGAAATTGACCGTGCCAGTATCGAGGAAGCCCGCCGTCTGGAGCTGAACCGCATCGAGCACGACAAGCTGCACCTGCGCAAGCTGCGGGGCGCATTGAAGCGCATCAGCGAAGGGGATTTTGGTTACTGCGAATCTTGCGGTGACGAGATCTCCCTCAAGCGGCTGCATGCCCGTCCGGAATCCCGTTTCTGCGTCGAATGCCAGAGCACCAAGGAATTTAACGATACCCACGTGTTCCGTCGCGTCGCCTGATTCTTCGAAGAACCGTCACCATTCTGGTGCAACAGACGCCAGCAAGACAGGGCCCCGCGCTCAAACCTTGCACAACGCCTCGCAGCAAGATGGTGACAAGTTCTGTTAGACTCCGGACACCTTCCGGAATCTACAGGAGAACAGAGAGTGAAATGGCTCATCAAGCTGTGTTTGTGCCTGCCACTGCTGGCACAAGCACAGGTTCTGACGGTCAAGGTCCCCAGCCGTCCCGTCAACAATCTTGACCAGGAGTACCAGTACAAGCTGCTGGAACTGGCCCTGACCCGCTCCGGGCAACCCTTTCGCATCCAGCCTGTCGAACTCGACCTCAACCAGTTCACCCTCCAGCAGCAGCTGAGCAAGGGCAAGACCATCAACGTCTTCTGGATGGGCACCTCCAGCGAGCTCGAATCCTCCCTGATTGCCGTCCCCATTCCGCTGTTTCGCGGGCTGGAAGGATTGCGACTGTCCTTCATCCACGCAGATGCCCAAGAGAAGTTCAACCAGATCAATACCCTGGCCGACCTCAAACAGCTGAAGGCGGCGCAAGGGGTCGGTTGGGCCGATAACAAAATTCTGGAAAATGCGGGTATCCCGACCTTCTCCGGCCGATACAGCAGCCTGTTTCGCCTTATCAACGACGGCGACAAGATCGACTTCTTCCCGCGCGCCCTGGTGGAGATCTTCGCCGAGCGCAGCGAGCTGGTGGCGCAGTATCCCAACCTCGCCATCGAGCAGCATCTGCTGATCCACTACCCCTTCGCCCAGTTCTTCTTCGTCAGCCCCGAATACCCCAAGCTGGCCAAGGCGATTCAGACTGGGCTGGAGCGGGCCTATGCCGATGGCAGCTTTATGAAGTTCTTCAATGACAACCCCAAGATCCGCGAAGCGCTCGCCAGCGCCAACCTCGATCAGCGGGTCACCATCGCCCTGCCCAATCCGGATATGACCCCGTTGCTAAAATCCATTCCGGCCCAATATTGGGAGTACCCACCGCAGGGATAATCATCCCGAGCGCCTGACCATGAGGGTCGGGCAGCGAGAATACAGTGCGCCAGGGAGGTGCCATGAAGGTAATCCAGGAGTGGTTTGAGGAGTACGGCCAGAGCCATCGCCATCCATAAGCTGGCGGTGCCGGGCATCTATTTCTGCTCGCTGGCGCTGCTCTGGTGTCTGCCACACGGGCCCTTGCCAGAGATCCTCAACTGGGCGGCAGTGGCGGCTATTCCGGTGCTGCTGTTCTATCTGCAGCTGTCGTTTTCGCTGTTCGCGGGGATGGCCGGGCTAACCGCACTGGGACTGTGGATCTGCCACCAATGGCAGGGGCCGCTGCTGTGGCCCGCGGTGGCGGCGTTCGTGATTCTCTGGATAGCCCAGTTTGTCGGCCAAAGATCGAGGGCAAACGCCCCTCCTTCCTCGCCGACCTGCAATTTCTGCTGATAGGCCCCGCCTGGGTGCTCGCCAGCCTCTATCGTCGCCTGGGCATTCCCTATTGAGGAGTGCCGGGCCAACAGGAGAGACCATGACACATAACCACACGCGACATAATGCCCTGCGCCGCGCCCTGCCCCTGCTGCTGGGGGCCCTGTTTGCCGGCCCGGCGCTGGCCGACAAGGCCGACCCGGTCGGTGAAGTGAGCACAGCCTTCAAGCTGTTTGGCCCCAACCACAAGATCCTGGTGGAGGCATTCGACGACCCGCGCATCGACGGTGTCGCCTGCTATCTGGCGCGCCCCAAGACAGGTGGCGTCAAAGGTGGGCTGGGACTGGCGGAAGATCCCTCCCACGCCTCCCTGTCGTGCCACCAGATCGGCCCCATCACCCTGCCCGAAAAGCTGAAAGCGGGGGAAGAGGTGTTCGATGTCAGCACTTCGCTGGTGTTCAAGGAGCAGAAAGTGGTGCGTTTTTACGACAAGAAACGCAATGCACTGGTTTACCTGACCTACAGCACCAAACTGGTGGATGGTTCGTACAAAAGTGCAGTCAGCGCCGTTCCCATCATGCCGTGGGGACAATAACCAGCCGGTTTGTCCGGTGATAGCTGACCCATTTTGTTGTAATTTGACGACACACACGCTGCGGAGCACATACCATGAAAGTCGCCGTATTCAGTACCAAGAGCTATGACAAAGAGCATTTCAACCAGGCCAACAGCCAGTACGGCTTCGACCTAGAGTTTTTCGATGTGCGGCTGGAGGCCAAAACGGCCCGACTGGCTCACGGCTTCCCAGTGGTGTGTCTGTTCGTCAATGACGATGCCGACCGCGAGGTATTGACCGAACTGGCTGCCAACGGCACCCAGGTGATCGCCCTGCGCTGCGCCGGTTACAACAACGTGGACCTGGCCGCGGCCAAAGAGCTGGGGCTGAAAGTGGTGCGGGTGCCCGCCTACTCCCCCGAGGCGACCGCAGAACACGCGGTCGGCATGATGATGTGCCTCAACCGCCGCATCCACAAAGCCTATCAGCGCACCCGCGACGCCAACTTCTCGCTGGAGGGGCTGGTCGGCTTCAACATGCATGGCAAGACCGTTGGCGTCATCGGCACCGGCAAGATCGGTCTGGCCGCCCTGCGCATCCTCAAGGGCTTCGGGGTTCGCCTGCTGGTCAACGATCCTTACCAGAATCCGGCAGCCATCGAGCTGGGTGCCGAGTACGTGGATCTCGATACCCTGTTCCGCCAATCCGACATCATCAGCCTGCACTGCCCGCTGTTCAAAGAGAACTACCACCTGTTGAACAAGGAGGCATTTGCCAAGATGAAGGACGGGGTAATGATCATCAACACCAGCCGTGGCGGCCTGCTCGACTCCAATGCCGCCATCGAGGCGCTCAAGACTTCCCGTATCGGTGCTCTGGGGCTGGACGTCTACGAAGAGGAAGAGGATCTCTTCTTCTCCGACAAGTCCAACGAGGTGATCACCGATGACGTGTTCCGCCGTCTGTCCGCCTGCCACAACGTGCTGTTCACCGGCCATCAGGCGTTCCTGACCCGCGAGGCGCTGCACGCCATCGCCGATACCACCCTCGGCAATATCCGCGCTATCGAGAGCCAGGGCCGCTGCGACAACGAAGTGGAATAAGGGCTCGCCCTCTCTTCGTCACGCGCCGGGTTGTGAGACCCGGCGCCTTCGGGTAGGCTAGCCCCCCTTTTTTATTCAGGAGTCTGGCGCCCATGTTTATCGGATTTGATTACGGCACCTCCAACTGTGCCGTGGCCGTGATGGAACAAGGTAGCCCCAGGCTGCTGAATCTTGGTGCATCCCGCTATCTCCCCTCCACCCTGCATGCCCCCCACCGGGATGCTATCGCCGGTCTGTTGGCCGAAGGGCTGGCCCCCGCCCAGCAGGCGGAGTACCTCAAGCTGCGTGGCCCCGTGGTCACCCGTGCCCAGATGGTTCGCCGCCAGATGCGCGAAGAGGGACTGATCGACGAGCTGAGCTTTGGCGGCGCTGCACTGGAGCGCTATCTGGAAGAGCCGGACGACGGCTACTACATCAAATCGCCGAAATCCTTTCTCGGCGCCTATGGCCTCAAGGCCCCCCAGATCGCCCTGTTTGAAGACATCGTCTGCGCCATGATGCTCCACGTCCGCCAGCAGGCGGAGCAGCAGCTCGGTGCCCCGATCCGCCAGGCGGTGATCGGCCGTCCGGTCAACTTCCAGGGGCTGGCGGGGGAAGAGAGCAACCAGCAAGCTATCGCCATCCTGACCGAGGCAGCCCGTCTGGCCGGTTTCGAGCAGGTGGAGTTCCTCTATGAACCGGTGGCCGCCGGGTTTGAATTCGAGGCGCGCCTCACCGAAGACGCCGTGGTGCTGGTAGTGGATATCGGCGGCGGTACCACCGACTGCTCCATGCTGCGGATGGGTCCCAGCTACCGCGATCAGCTGGATCGCAGCGGCGATCTGCTCGGCCACAGCGGCCAGCGGATCGGCGGCAACGACTTCGATATCCGCCTGACGGTGGAGGGGATGATGCCGCTGCTCGGCATGCACGAGACCCTCAAGACCGGCAAGCCGCTGCCCCACCCGCTGTTCTGGGATGCGGCCGCCATCAACGACGTCAGCGCCCAGAGCCGCTTCTACAGCCTCGACACCGCCCGCCAGCTGCAGGATCTGCAGCTCGACAGCCAGCCCGGCAGCAAGTTGGGGCGTCTGGCCAGCCTGCGGGCCCACAAGCTGAGCCACCAGCTGGTGTGGCGTGCCGAGCAGGGCAAGATCGCCCTCTCGGAGCAGGAACTCAATCGCCAGTCGCTGGCCGAGCTGGAAAAAGGGCTGGAAGCGGAGCTGACCCGCGAACAGCTGGCCAACGGCTCGGCCCTGCTGCTGGAAAAAATTGGCGAGCTGATGGACGAAGCGATTGCCGCTGCCGGAGTGCAGCCTGATCGCATCTTCGTCACCGGTGGTAGCGCCCGCTCGCCGCTGATCGCCAGCTTTATCCGCCAGAAGCTCCCCTCCATCCCGCTTGAGGGTGGCGATGACTTCGGCTCGGTGGCTGCCGGTCTTGCCCGTTATGCCGAGCGGCTGTTCGTCAACTGAGCCCTGAGATAGCGTAAATCGATTGCAACATCACCCGGGTGTTGCCATTAAGCGACAGTCACGCGGGACAAGGGACGACAGAAGCGGTCGGTCGTCCCCTCTCCCGCCCTGCTCCCGACTGCCCAAAAAGGGTATTCTTGACGCTCCCCCAACCGGAGCCCCCTCATGCCCAGATTGCCCTTTTTGTTGCTGATCCCCCTGTTACTGCTCGCTGGCTGCAGCTCGACCGCCTTTGTTCAGCAAGATCTGCAACACCACCACTGGGTACTGAGCAAACTGGATGGCGAACCGATCGAGGCCCCCCGCGACAATCCCCCCGATTTCGAGATCGGCGAGCACTTCACCGTCAACGGCATCGCCGGTTGCAACCGCTACTTCGGTCAGGGCCATCTGGAAGATGACAAACTGTGGGTCACCAGTCTGGGCAGTACCGAAATGGCCTGCATGCCGCCGCTGGACGCCATAGAACAGGCCGTGCTGACCACCCTGACCGAGGGGGCGACTTTGAGCGGCACCAGCCAGAGCCTGATCCTGCAGGGCAAACGGCACCGTTTGGAATACACCTTGCGCGACTGGGTGTTCTAGCGCTCACAAAGCCGCATCACAAACAGGAACATGTTGTCCGGCTGTGGCACAATATGAGGCAGAGTTCGCAATGGAGGCTGCCTCAGCCATGTCGATGGATCGCCTGTTTGACAAGATCAAACAACTCCCCACTATTCCCAAGCTGCTGCACGAGTTGATGCAGAGCTTCAACGACGAGAATGCCCGCATCGACCAGATTGCGGCCAAGATCGCCATGGACCAGGTGATCAGCGTCAAGGTGCTAAAGATGGCCAACTCGGCCGCCCTGCGCCGGGGCAACGAAGTGACCTCCATTGAGCAGGCGGTGATCCGGCTCGGCTTCAACCGGCTGCGCTCCGTGGTGGTCGCCTCCGGCATCATCGGCACCTTCAAGGCCCCGCCCAGCTTCGACAAGAACAAGTTCTGGACCGAGACCTTCCAGGTCGCCACCATAGCCCGAACCCTGGCCCAGGAGGCCAAGGTGATGGATCCCGAGACCGCCTTCACCTGTGCCCTGATCCACAACATCGGCGAACTGCTTATCCAGAGCACCTTGCCGGAGGAGGCCGAGCTCATCAACATGGCGATCCAGAACGGCAGCAGCCGGGTCGAGGCCCAGCGGGAGATGCTGGGCTACGACTATGCCCAGCTCGGTGCCGAGCTGGCGCGGCGCTGGAACCTCTCCGAGGCCTTCGTCGATGCCATCTCCCAACAGCTTGACCCGCTCTCCCACGATCCGGTCAGCAAGGAGGCGGTGCTGATCCGCCTCGCCGTGTTTATCTCCTTCGCCTGGAACGCGGGCGTGCCTGCCCAGGCCATCATCGCCCGCTTCCCCAAACCGCTCGCCGACCAGTTGGGACTGGATCCCAAGTCGCTGGCAGGCCAGCTCGAAACACTGCATGAACAGGGTAATGCCCTCGCCGATCTTCTGACTCAATAAGCATCATGACCCATCCGTTTCTGTTTCATCCCCAGGTGGCGCCCTGGTTCAAAGAGAGCGCCGACGCACTGCAATTGACTCTTTTTAGCGAGCTGGATGCACCGATCCGCGAGGTGTGGCTGCGCCACGAGCCGGATAACGAGGAGTACCTGATCCCGATGACGGCGGTCTCCACCCGCGATCGGCTGCAGGTGTGGCAGGCGACCCTGCCGCTCATCAAAGGACAGGATATCCACCTCTACAGCTTCAAGTGCCTCACCGACGAGGAGCAGTGGTGGCTGCACGGGGCGGGCGTCAGCGCGTCCATGCCGCCACGGGAGCAACATTTTCGCTTCAACAGCCTGCACCAGCCACCGGCCTGGGTGCAGGATCAGGTGTTCTACCAGATCTTCCCCGACCGCTTCTGCAACGGCGATCCATCGCTGAGCGTCAAGCATCACGAGTACGAATATCGCGGCAAAGCGGTGATCAGCAAGGCGTGGGGCGAGCCGGTCAGTCGTCATGAAGAGGGCCACGGCGCCTGCGAATTTTACGGCGGTGATCTGGCGGGCATCGATGCCAAGCTGCACTATCTGCAATCTCTCGGGGTAACGGCGCTCTACCTCAACCCCATCTTCGATTCGCCGAGCAACCACAAGTACGACACCCAGGACTACTTCAAGGTGGATGCCCACCTCGGCAGCAACGAGCAGTTCGCCGAGCTGACCCGCAACCTGCACCAGCGCGGCATGAAGATCATCCTCGATGCGGTGGTCAACCACACCTCTACCGAGCACCCCTGGTTCTGCCCGCCACTGGGCGCCCAGAGCAACCCGGACTCCCCGTGGCGCAGCTTCTACACCTTTGACAAAGAAGGGGATTACGTCAGCTGGAAGGGCATTCGCAGCCTGCCCAAGCTCGACTTCTCCTGTGAGAAGGTGCAAGACGCCGTCTATCGGGCTGACGATGCCATCCTTCGCTACTGGATGCGCGCCCCCTACCAGATCGACGGCTGGCGCTTCGACGTCATCCACATGCTGGGTGAGCGCGGCACCGCCGAGGGCAATCGCAGTCACGTGCGAGCCATTCGCGGGGCAGTGAAGCAGGAGAACCCGGACGCCTACGTGCTCGGCGAACACTTCTTCGAGGCGAGCCAGTGGCTGCAAGGGGATCAGGAGGACGGCGCCATGAACTACTATGGCTTCGCCCACCCGATCCGCGCCTTCCTTGCGGGGCAGGATATCGCCTACCACCCCATCAAGATCAGCGCCGAAGAGCTGGATCGCTGGCTCAAGCTGGCGCGGGCCCACATCCCGTTCAAGAACCAGCTGGCCCAGTTCAACCTGCTGGACAGCCACGATACCGCCCGTTTCCTCCACCTGCTGGGAGAGGACAAACAGCGGATGCAGCTGGCCGCCACTCTGCTGCTCACCTATATCGGTGTGCCGTCCATCTACTACGGCGATGAAGTGGGGCTCTCCGGCGGCAACGATCCGGACTGCCGCCGCTGCTTCCCGTGGCATACCACAGACTGGGATCACGTGCTGCACGACCACTATCGCCGACTGATCCAAATCCGCCGCCAGCGCCCCTCCCTGCGCCGCGGCGATATCCAAACCCTCTATGCCGGGCCCCACAGCTATGTGTTCGCCCGCACTCTGCAAAGCGATCAGGTGGTAGTGGCCTGCAACCGCCATCCGAGCGAGCCGCGCACCATCAGCCTGCCCCTGTGGCAGACCGCCAGCCCCGCCAGCCGCTTCACCGACGCCTTCAACGGCGAGAAGTTTGAAGTGGTGCAGGGCGAGGTACAGCTCACCATCCCGGCCAACTCGGCGAGAGTGCTGATCTCCAGCTGAGCGGGCAACTGACGCGCTGAAAAACAATACCGGAGCCCAAGGCTCCGGTTTTTTTTATTCCGTTCAATCCACCATGACGTCTGGCCCCTAACCAGCCGCCATCAGTAGTTGATGCTGACGTAGGGCACTTCCGGCACCTGCCAGCGCTGCTTGAGGTATACGGTGAGCACGAAGAAGAAGTTGGCCAGCAGGTTAGCGAAGCGATAGAGAATGGGATCGAAGGCCACCTCGCTCTCTTCCAGCCTGACCAGCAGCCGCACCACCTTCTTGCTGCCGCAGCGGCACAGATGGAGGGTGGGAATGGGCTGCGGCCCCTGTGGCAGCACAAAACCGGTGACGCTGCCGCGACTCGCCTCGTTGTAGTGGTCGTAACGGGCCTTGAGCCACTCAAGGTCTGCATCGAAGATCCCCAGCTTGCCGCGTACCGAGCCGTTTAGGTTGTAGATAAGTCGCTGCAACGCCGCGAGATCCACCAGCATGGGCTCGGTATCGGCATCCGGCGCAAGGTGTGACAGCACGGCCCCGACCTGACAGCAGAGCTCGTCGGTGGCGATTTCAAAATCACATTTGAGCGAGGTTTCGAAGATAAAGGGGTAGCAGAGCTCGCGCTTGTCTCTTGGCTTCTTGGGGTTCATGGGGCAACCGGATTGGAGAAAAGGCCAGTTTGCCAGCCCCGGGAAGGGCTGGCAAACGGCAGGTCATTACTTGCGTTACGCGCTGTGGCTCAGGCGTTCTTACTGGCGGGCTCGGTGGAGGGCTGGAACTGGTTGATCATCCGCAGCGCCTCCAGCATCCGCTGGTTGAAGCTGGTGAAGCGATCGACCTGCGCCGGTTCCTCTTCTCCTCTCGCGGCCAGCACGGCCGGGGTCAGCGCCTGTTGCTGGGATGGTGGCAGCAGGGTATCAGCCTGTTTCTGCACCTGATCCAGCTTGGGCAGGTAGTCGGCAAACGGCTTGATCAGATCCTGCAGGGAGTGCGCCCCCTGATAGGTCTGGCTCAGCTTGACGCTCTGCTTGAGCTTGAGGGAGTAGGAGGCCAGCTGGCTGTCATCCAGTTTCAGCTCGCCCGCCTTGTCCAGCAGATCCTCGAAATTGCCGGAGAAGAAGCTCCCCGCCAGCTCGTCGATCCCCTTGACCAGCTTACCGATGGACTCCATCTCGTCGCTGCTGAGATCTCCCTCCAGCGAGAAGCTGAAGCTCTGGCTCGATTTGAGGCTAAACTGGCTGCCGCTCTCGCTGCTCTGGGACTTGGTCTGCCAGCTGTCGTTGAAGCGCAGCACTACCTTGTCGCCATCCTTGGTCTGGATCTCCAGATACCCCTGCTGGCGACTGGCCATCTCGGCCTGTCCCATGTCGGTCGGGGAGACCTTGCCGAAGAACTCCTTCTCGAACTCCTCGAGCCCTTTCTGAATCAGCTTGTAGCTCTGATCGATACCGGTTTTGATATCGTCGTTGTCAGTCGCCCACTTGCCGAGCTGCTTCTTCGCCTCGTCAAAGCCCTTGTCGACCCCCTTGCGGGCCTGCTCCATCATCCCGGTCAGGTCGTCATCGGATTTGCCATCGGCCCGCGCGGCACCAAGCCGCCCGGTCACGAACTGCAGCACGTTGTCCGCCACCGACTGGAAGTCGAACAGGGTCTCCGGCGTGATCTCCTCGGGTTCTTTCACCTTCGGAGCCTGATAGCCCTGGCCGTTGATCTCCAGCGAGAACTGCAACGCCTGCTGGATCAGCACCTGCGCCCACTTGGGCGGCTTGTGCAAGGAGACCGCCTCCTCGCTCTTGACCTGTTTCTGCTCCGCCTGTTGGGGCGATTTGGGAGAAACACCCACTCCCTTGGGTTGGGCTGCGCCCACGCCTTCGATCTGCATAATGTGTCCTCCCACCATGCCTGTAGATCAGCTATCGGCCTGACTGAACACTTCTTGACCACAAAATGCTGGACAATCTGCGGCTGGCTTTTAAAATCGGGCCCCTTTGGGTGGCCTGTTGCCTTCCCCCGATTTCGACCCGGCCCAGCCGGTGTGCATGTGAGGTATTTATGACCCAGTCCCAACAGCCTTCCGCGAACGCTCCGACGCCTAGAACCGCGGCCGACTATCAGGCCCAGCTCGACGAAAAGCGCGCTCGCCTCACCGAGCTGTTTGCCGACTTCACCCTCCCGGCGCTGGAAGTGCACAGCTCGCCGGCGGAGTACTACCGGATGCGCGCCGAATTTCGCATCTGGCACGAAGGAGATGACCTCTTCCACTGCATGTATGCCCCGGCGACCAAAGAGATCATCAAGATAGACCACTTCCCCACCGCCAGCCGCCTCATCAACCAGTTGATGCCGCTGCTGCTGGAGGGGCTGCGCCCACACCCGGTGCTGCGCCGCAAACTGTTCCAGATTGACTACCTCTCCACCCAGTCCGGCCAGATCATTGTCAGCCTGCTCTATCACCGCAAGCTGGAGGCCGAATGGCAACAAGCCGCCGAAGTGCTGCAGGCCGATCTGCGCGCCAAGGGGTTCGAGCTGCAGCTGATTGGCCGCGCCCACAAGCAGAAGATCTGTCTGGGGGATGACTTCGTCATCGAACA
This sequence comes from Aeromonas sp. PI_26, assembly GCF_027854445.1. Classification (NCBI taxonomy): domain Bacteria; kingdom Pseudomonadati; phylum Pseudomonadota; class Gammaproteobacteria; order Aeromonadales; family Aeromonadaceae; genus Aeromonas; species Aeromonas sp. PI_26. Next base: position 13,036 of record NZ_JAJNOE010000018.1, on the reverse strand, counting down.
GCTCAACGTGGCGGGTCGCCAGCTCACCTACAAACAGGTGGAGAACAGCTTCACCCAGCCCAACGCCGCCATCAACGAGCAGATGCTGGCCTGGGCGCTGGATGTGACCAAGGGGAGCGAAGGGGACCTGCTGGAGCTCTATTGCGGCAACGGCAACTTCTCCATCGCGCTGGCGCAGAACTTCCGCAAGGTGCTGGCCACCGAAATCGCCAAGCCGAGCGTCGACTCCGCCCAGTTCAACATCGCCGCCAACGGCGTCGACAACCTGATCATCCTGCGCATGTCAGCCGAGGAGTTCACCATGGCGATGCGTGGCGAGCGGGAGTTCAACCGCCTCAAGGGGGTCGATCTCAAGAGCTACCAGTGCAACACCATCTTCGTCGACCCGCCCCGCGCCGGTCTCGACGATGCCACTGTCAAGCTGGTGCAGGAGTACGACAACATCCTCTACATCTCCTGCAACCCTGATACCCTGCAGGCCAACATGGCGGTACTGGGTGAGACCCACGAGATCGCCCGTTTCGCCCTGTTCGACCAGTTCCCCTGGACCCATCACATGGAAGCCGGGGTCTATCTGCGCCGCAAGGCCGGTTGATTCAGGCTGACAGGAAAACAACAACAGGGCCGGATGGCCCTGTTTTGTTATTGACTGAACACAGGTCTCACTCCAGCCGGAAGTGACCCACGATCTCCCGCAGCCGGTCGTAGGTCTGCTGCATCGCCGCGGAGCTGGCAACCGTCGCTTCGCCATTGTGGGTCAGCTGGCGGATCACTTCGGCGATGGCGCTCATGTTGCGGTTGATCTCTTCGGCCACCGCGCTCTGCTGCTCCGCCGCCGTGGCGATATGGCTGATGAGATCGTTGATCTCCACCACTTCCCCTGCCATCAGATCCAGCGACTCGTTGACCCTGGTAGTGTTCTCGGCCGCCCCCTGACAGCTCTGCTTGGTGTTGCCCATGGCATCCACCACAGTTCGGGTGCCCCGCTGCAGACTGGCCAGCATGGTCTGGATCTCGGCTGTGCTCTGCTGGGTACGGGCCGCGAGGGAACGCACCTCATCAGCCACCACCGCAAAGCCACGGCCCTGTTCCCCAGCGCGGGCCGCCTCGATGGCGGCGTTGAGGGCCAGCAGGTTGGTCTGTTCGGCAATGCTGCCGATCACCCCCAGCACAGAGCCAATCTGCTGTACATCCTGCTGCATCGCCTCGATGGAGCGAGCAGTGGCTTCCACTTCGTCCACCAGCGCCATCACGCTGGCCATGGCCTGATCCACTACCTGACGGGACTGGCTCGCCAGCTGCTGGCTCTGGCCGGTGAGCTGGGCGGTGCTGGCCGCACTCTCGGAGACGGAGACCGCGGTGCGGCTCATCTCGTTGATGGCAGTCACCACCTGCTCGGTCTCGCGCACATGGTCCGCCAGCAGAGACTGGGCGGCGCCGGTCTGGCTGGCCAGCCCTTCTATACCACTGTTGAGCTGGCCGCTCGCCTGCCGCACCTCCCCCATCATCTCCTGCAGCCGCTCGATAAAGCGGTTGATGCCGGCCGAGATCTGGCCCAGATCATCCTTGCTGGTTACCGCCAACCGGCGGGTGAGATCGCCGCTGCCGCGGGAGAGCTCCAGCACCAGATCCCGCAGCGAGAGAATGGGGCGATAGGCCACGTTGAGCGCCAGCATCGCCAGCACTATCACCACGATCGCCACGCCGCACAGTGCCATGATGATCTGGCCGTTGAGGGCCCGGGTCATGGCCCGGATGTAATCGAGGTCGATATAGCCGGTCAGCGTCCAGCTGCTGCCGCGGATATCCAGCTGGTTGGGGCGTGCTTCACTCTCCCCCTGCGGCTTGCTGTCATAGAGGCTGTTGCCCTGACTGTCGGCCAGCGAGAAGTAGCGGCCATCGCCACTCATCTTCTCCAGCAGGCTTTTGAACTCGCTCATGTCGAGGTAGTAGAGATAGGCGGAATCGGCACCGCGCGGCACCAGAATGGTGATGACCGGCTTGCCATCCACCTGTTGCAGCGGGCTGACGGTGATCTGGTTATTGGCGGCGGGGATCAGCTTGCGCAGGGCATCGACTTTGGCGCTGTCGTTGATGACACCGCTCACGTCGAATGCCATGTCGCCGATTACCTTGACGATGTTGTGAAAGCCGGTCTCTTGCAGGGTCTTCTTGACGTTGGTCACCCCGAAGTTGAGGTTGGCGGCCAACAGGATCTTCTGATTGATGTCGCTGGCCAGCTTCTCTTTGACCAGAGTGATCTGCTCGTTGATGTTGTGGGTGGCCTGAGTGCGAATGTAGCCACTGATGAAGTGGTTGACGCTGAGCCCGGCGGTGCCGATGGTGACCAGAATGGCCAGTAGCAGCAAGAGGTAAATCTTGACCTTGAATGGCATGGGTTCCCTCCAGAAGAGAGGGCTGGCAACACCAACCCTCTCTGCCAATCGTTATTTCTTCTTGGCGTACTTCATGGAGTCCAATGCCACCGCCAGAATGATGATGCCGCCCTTGATGATGAACTGCCAGTAAGGGCTGACCCCGATATAGGTCAAACCATAGTTGATCAGGGTGAAGATAAGTACGCCGGTGATCACACCCGCGACCGTTCCCACCCCGCCGGCAAACGACACGCCGCCCACCACGCACGCCGCGATGGCATCCAGCTCGTACATGAAGCCGAGGTTGTTGGTGGCGCTACCGATACGGCCTGCTTCCAGCATGCCGCCGAAGGCGTAGAAGACCCCCGCCAGCGCATAGATCATTACCAGATTGACCGCCACATTGACGCCGGAAACCTTGGCTGCCTCGGGGTTGCCACCGATGGCGAAGATGTTTTTGCCAAAGCGCGTCTTGTTCCACAGCACCCAGACAAAAACGCTGGCGATGGCCGCATAGAAGGTGAGATAGGAGAGCTTGAATCCTCCTATCCGGATAAAGCCCTGCGCGAAACTGGAGAAGCGGGGATCAAACCCGGCCACCGGCGAGGCCCCAACCGAGTCAAAGTAGAGGGAGTTGATACCGTAGACGATGATCATGGTGCCCAGGGTGGTAATGAACGGGGTAACGTTCAGGTAGGCCACGATCAGACCGTTGACCAGACCGATCAGCGCCCCCACCACACACACCAGCAGGATCACCGCCGGAATGGGCACCTCCCCCAGCGTCGGGAACACCTTGTTGACGTTGGTCAGCGCCTGCAGCATGGTGGCCGCGATGAGTGCCGCCAGACCGACCTGACGACCGGCCGAGAGATCCGTCCCCTGGGTGATGATGATGCCCGCCACCCCCAGCGCTATGATGACCCGCACCGAGGACTGGGTCAGGATGTTGCTGAAGTTGGTGAGGCTCAGGAAGGAGGGCTCCTGGATCACGATGACCATGAGCAGCACCAGCAGCACCAGATAGATGGCGTTTTCCTTGAGCGCCTGCATCAGATTGAAATTTTTAGCCGACTCCATAAATGTCTTCCTGTCTCTAGAGGTACAGAGATGCCAGGCGCAGTATCTCGCTCTGGTCAGTTTCTTTGGTATTGACGATCCCGGCGACCCGGCCGTTGCTCATCACCATGATGCGGTCGGTGATCCCCAGCAATTCCGGCATCTCTGACGAGATGATGATGATCCCCTTGTCCTTCTTCGCCAGCTCCAGGATGAGCTGGTAGATCTCGAACTTGGCCCCGACGTCGATGCCGCGGGTGGGCTCGTCGAGCATCAGGATCTCCGGCTGGGTCAGCAGCCAGCGACCGATGATCACCTTCTGCTGGTTGCCCCCGGAGAGGGAACCGATCTGGGTCTGCTGGGTCGGCGTCTTGACCCGCATGGAGTCGATCACCCACTGGGTATCGCTCTTCATCTTGTTGTCGCTGAGCAGCCCCATGGAGCCCTTGTAGCTGTCCATGTTGGCGATCAGGGAGTTGAAGGCGATATCGAGTCGGGAGTAGATACCGGTGGAGCGGCGCTCTTCCGTCACCAGCGCAAAGCCGTTGCGGATCGCTTCGTGGGCGTTGTGGTTGGCCACCTCTTTGCCGTGCAGCTTGATGCTGCCCTGGCTGCGATCGCGAATACCGAACAGGGTCTCGACGATATCGGTGCGCTTGGCCCCCACCAGTCCGGCGATGCCGAGGATCTCCCCCTTGTGCAGGTTGAAAGTGATGTCCTGAATGGAGGGCTGGTTCTTCGCCGTCAGGTGTTCGATCTCGAGGATCACCTCTTTCGGCTGGTTGGTTTTTTCAGGGAAGCGCTGGGTCAGTTCACGGCCGACCATCATGCCGATGATCTGATCCATGGTCATGCCCTTGAGCGGCTGGGTTGCCACCCACTGGCCATCCCGCAATATGGTGATCTCGTCACAGAGCTGGAAGATCTCCTCCATCTTGTGAGAGATGTAGACGATGCCGCACCCCTTATCCTTCAACTTGTTGATGATCTTGAAGAGGTGGTTCACCTCTTTCTCGGTCAGGGAGGAGGTGGGTTCGTCCATGATGACGATCTTGGCATCGTAGGAGAACGCCTTGGCGATCTCGATCATCTGCATCTGGGAGACCGACAGGGTCGCGACCTTCACCTTGGGATCGATGTCGATATCCAGCTCATCAAAGATGCGCTTGGTGTCGTCATACATCTTGCCGTGGTCGATAAACCACCCCTTGGTGGGGTAGCGGCCGAGCCACATGTTGTCCATCACGGTACGCTGCAGCACCAGGTTGAGCTCCTGATGCACCATGGAGACGCCATTCTCCAGCGCCTCTTTGGAGGAGGTGAAGTTGATCTCCTGCCCCTTGAAGAAGATCTTGCCCTGATCCTTCTCGTAAATGCCGAACAGGCACTTGAGCAGTGTGGATTTTCCCGCTCCGTTCTCGCCCATCAACGCATGCACAGAATGAGGACGGACCCGTAAATTGACATTATCGAGTGCCTTGACGCCGGGAAAGCTCTTACTGACGTCAATCATCTCCAACAGCCATTCTGATTGTTGCTGTGTTGTCATATCAGCCATCACATCTGGTTGAAAAAAGGGCAAGGGGATCTCCCTTGCCCTGGAGGGGGGAATTACTCGAATTGGGACAGGTTGTCTTTATCCACACCGACGTAGGCAACACGTACTACCTTGTCGACGATATTCCACTTGGTGCCTTCACCGGCCGGTTTGCCTTCAGCCAGGTTCTTGGTCAGCTCGAAGGTAGCTTTGGCTTGGTTGGCCGCATCGTTCAGCACGGTACCCGCCATGGCACCACTCTTGACCATGGCCAGCGCTTCCGGCAGCGCATCGACGCCGAATACCGGAATGGCAGTCTTGCCCTGGGCTTTCAGTGATTCGACTGCGCCCATTGCCATGCCGTCGTTGTTGGCGATGACCACTTCGATCTTGTTGGCGTTGGGGCCGGAGATCCAGGCGTCCATCTTGTCTTTCGCCATGGCGGTATCCCACATACCGGTATCCATGTGCAGTTGTTCAGTCTTGACGCCGCCATCGTTCAGGGTCTTGACCACGTAGGAGGTGCGCGCTTCGGCATCCGGGTGGCCCGGCTCCCCTTTCAGCAACACAAACTGGATCACGCCATCCTTGTTCAGATCCCACTCCGGATGGGCTTTCCAGTGTTTGGCAATCAGCTGGCCCTGGATGATCCCTGACTCCTTGGAGTCGGTACCCACGTAGTAGGCCTTGTCGTAGCTGGCCAGATCGGTAGCGCTCGGCTCCTTGTTGTAGAAGACAACCGGGATATCTTCACCACGGGCTTTCTCAATCACCACCGGCGCCGCCGCCGGGTCAACCAGGTTGATGGCCAGCGCCTTCACCCCTTTGGCCAGCAGCACATCGATCTGGTCGTTCTGCTTGGACTGGTCGTTCTGGGAGTCGTTCATCAGCAGCTCCACCCCCGGAGTGGCTGCCGCCTCCTTCTCGATGGCCTTGCGCACGACCGCCATGAAGTTGTCGTCGTATTTGTAGACGGTTACCCCGATACGAGTGTCAGCCTGGGCATTGGCTCCAGCCATCATGCCCATCAGCAGGGCGGCAACAGTGGTCAGTTTTTTCATTATGTGTGCTCCGATGTGTCTATCTGTGTTGTAGGGTGGCGAGCAATTGAGCAAGCGCCAATCAATGTAATCAGTTTGTTGTCATTTCTTCTGTGATCATGACGACAAAATGAAAACGTTTACACTCTGTTACATTGAAACTTTATATTTATTTTTCAAATACATATAAATAAAAATCAGATTTGAGACTCAATCTTTCCCACAGCATTGAGGCTAGTCGTTACTGGTCTGTTGTCAAAATGGCGCACTGGCTCGACAGTCGCCTCCATAGCTGGCTTAACGGAGAGTGCAGCCCCAACGGTAACGACGCTCGAGCAGTTGATACTCGGGACGCACGCTCTGGCTCCAGGAGTCATCCCCACCCACCCCCATGTGGGCGCCATCGAGACAGACCCACAGCCCAGCTTCGGCCACCAGATCGCTCTGGTGACGAGCAGCGGCCAGCTGTTGCTGACTGAAGCGGCTGGCACTGAAATGGAAGCTGCCGCTCACCGTCGTGCTGCCCAATTGCAACTGGCGGGTATCGCAGCGCAAGCCGTTGTCGCTCGGGAAGATGTAAGGGGTGTGCATGGCCTCCAGCGGCAAACTCCAGCGCCCCAGATCGGCACCCAGCAGGCGATCCGGATAGTTCTCGTGAGGGCCACGCCCCAGCCATTCGGCTCGCGCCGGTACCTCGGCCAGATGGAGCAACAGGCCGATCCGCGGCAGCGACGGCAGCACCTGTGCCAGCTCGGTCTCTATCTCCAGGCTCATGGCGCCATCGTCGGTAAAGCGGTGATGCCAGTGACTCACCAGCAGCAGCTCATCGTGGTGGAAGTAACCATGGCTGACCCGGATATCCCCTCCGACGACCGCGATCCCCAGACAGCGGTGCTGCCACTGACCGAGACCACACGCCTGCCAGCGGGCAATCCAGGAGTTGGGGTCGGCGTGATCCGCTTCGCTAGTGCCAATGTCGTTGTCGAGCGGCGCCCGATAGAAGTGATCCATGATCGGCGCCAGCAACTGCTCCTGCCCCGATTTTTGCCAACTGGTGATACGACCGCTCAGCTTGTCGAGCCACCACTGGCTGTTTGCGGCAGTGACCAACCAGCCATCCGGCTGCTCGCTCAGGGTAGCGGCAGCGACCGGCGCTGGCAGGGCAAGGGGGGTCGGCAGGGTGAACTGCTGACGGGCGACCTTGTGATCCGCCTGCGACCAGAGGGTGGCCTGGGGCTGAACGATGGCCAGATCGAGCCAGGCCAGTGAGCCTGCCGCAAAGGGGGGCAACGCCTCGCTCAGGGTCAACTCGACCACCCCCTGTGGCGCCAACTCAAGGGAGAACTCCCCCTGCTGCTGCACATGGCCGTTCTCACACAGCTGCCAGCAAAGCCGCTCGTTGTCGGTTTCCCGAAACAGGTATTCGCTCTCGATCCTCATCCGCAGCGGGGTGTGCTCAAGCAGAGTGAAGCGGAACGGCTGCTGGGCCCGCTTTGCCTCGAACAGGGCGGGATGGGGGGTGCGATCAGGGAACAGCAGACCGTTGCAGCAGAACTGGCGATCGTTTTGCACATCATCGAAGTCGCCGCCATAGCCCCAGTAGTGACGGCCATCGGCGGTGTATTTGTCGAGCCCCTGATCGACCCAATCCCAGACAAACCCGCCTTGCAGGCGTGGATGATCGCGAAACGCCTGCCAATAGTGGCCGTAGCCCCCGAGACTGTTGCCCATGGCGTGGGCATATTCGCAGAGGATCAGCGGCCGGCTCTCGCCGGGCAGGCCGATCCACTTGGCCAGCGCCCACTTGGGCACCGCCGGGAAGGGCTGATCCTGATGGGTTCTGGCATACATGGGGCAGATGATGTCGGTGGCCGGGGTATCGGCCCCGCCCCCCTCGTAATGCACCGGACGGCTCGGGTCGCAGCGCTTGATCCAGCCATACATGGCATCGTGGGCCGGGCCGTAACCCGACTCGTTGCCGAGCGACCAGATGATGATGGAGGGGTGGTTGAAATCCCGCGCCACCATGCGGGTCGCCCGCTCCAGAAAGGCATTGCTCCAGACGGGATCCCGTGACAGCCGCCCCATGGGGGTCATGCCGTGGGTCTCCAGATTCGCCTCGTCCACCACATAGAGGCCAAGCCGATCGCAGAGGCGATAAAAATCGGGATGGTTGGGATAGTGGGAACAGCGCACTGCATTGAAGTTGTGCCGCTTCATCAGCAGCAGATCCTGCTCCATGGTGGCACGATCGATGGCATAACCCTTGGCGGGATGGTGTTCATGACGGTTGGCACCGCGAACAAGCAGCGGCTGACCATTGACCCGCAGCAGACCGCCACGGATCTCTACCACCCGAAAGCCCACATCGCACGCCTCGCTCTCGATGGCCTGGCCCTGCTCGTCCAGCAGGGTCAGGGTCAGGCGATAGAGATGGGGCGTCTCGGCGCTCCACTTGCGCGGCGCAGCTACATCGAGCCACAGCTCGGCGCGATCGTCATAAGACCCTTTTTCGTCAATGACTTGGGTGCCAATCGGCTGGCGCAGGGTCGCGACCCGCTCGCCGCCGTCATAGAGATTGGCCTCAACCGACAGACCAGCCCCATTGGCGACCTGCAGGGCAATCTTGAGACGGCCATCCCGATAGCAGGCATCCAGCTCGGGGGTCACCCGCATATCCATCAGATGGCGGGACGGTTTGTGCAGCAGGCTGACGGAGCGGAAGATCCCCGACAGCCACCACATATCCTGATCTTCCAGATAGGAGCCGTCGGACCAGCGCAGCACCAGCACCGCCAACCGGTTGCGACCGCTCTGCAGATATGGGGTCAGATCGAATTCGGCGGGCAGCCGGCTGTCCTGGGAGTAACCTACCCAGCGGCCGTTGCAGAAGAGGTGGAAGGCACTGCTAACCCCGTCGAAGATGATCCGGCTCTGGCCGCTTGCCAGCCAGTCGGAGGGCAGTTCGAACTCACGGGAGTAGCAACCGGTGGGGTTCTCTGCCGGCACCCGGGGTGGATCGCAGGGAAAGGGGTACTTGATATTGGTGTAGATGGGGCCATCGGTGAGCGGCCGCGCAGCCGGATAGGCGGCATCCAGCTGCCAGTTGCCCGGCACTGTAATGGGGCAGGCATCTACCAGATCCTGCGCCAGCCAGCTCTCGGGCACCAATTCGGGAGCGGCAAAGAAGGAGAAGCGCCACTCGCCATCGAGCAAGAGACGGGAGGAAGAGGCCAGATCCCCCCTGGCATCCGTTTCGCTGCGCCAGCTGAACATGGGGGTATGGGCAGCCAGCCGGTTTACCGACGTAATGGCCTGAGTCTGCCAATCCTGACGCGCCACTATCTCCCTGAGCATTCACTCTCTCCCTGCTGATTGGAAAACGTATTCAGTCTAGAGAAGTATGACGCTGGGAACGGCGATCTCGCTCACACAGATGTAAACGATTACACTTATTTTGTTAAGTAAAGCGGAGTAAAAATGATTAAAAATAGGTAAAACAATAACTGTGCAAGAAACGGCCCCGAACAGGGCCGCAAAAGGGGGCTATCCGGCCCGAACCGGTGCCACCGAGTGGCGATTGATCAGGGTGGGGGTATAGATCCGGCTCTGGGTCGCGTCACTCTCCCCCGCCGCCAGCTGAATGGCCAGCTTGGCCGCCTGGGCCGCCATCAACTCGATGGGATAGCGCATGGTGGAGAGCTTGGGGCGCAAATATCTGGCATAGATGATGTCATCGAAGCCCACTACCGAGACCTCCTCCGGCACTCGCAGGCCGTTGTCGGCCAGCACTGAGATGGCGCCCGCCGCCATGGCATCGTTATAGGCAACCACGGCGGTCACCTTGAGCCCCTTGGCCAACAGGTTGAGCATGGCGCGCTCCCCCCCCTCCTCGTTCGGGGTGCCACTCTCGATAAGCTCGGGATCGGCTGCCAGACCAGCCTCCATCAGCCCATCCTGATAACCCTGCAAACGCAAGGTGGCATCCTCGATGGCGTGATCCGAGCTGATAAAGGCGATATGGCGGTGACCCAGTTCGATCAAGTGGCGAGTCGCCGTAGCCGCACCCAGCCGGTTGTTGAGGGCAATGCAGCGCCCCTTGAGGGCCGGAATATCGCGGTTGATCAGCACCATACCGGGCACCCGCATGGCGTAATCGCACAATTCTTCGTCGCTCAGTGCCTTGCTGTGCACCACCAGCGCCTCACAGCGTTTGCCGATCAGCAGCTCGATCGCTTCACGCTCCTGACGCGCCTTGTGAAAACCGTTACCCATCAGCAGGTGGAGGTTCTGCTCGACGGCGATGCCGGAGACACCTTTCACCAGTGCACCGAAGAAGGGATCGGCCACGTCACCGACCACCACCCCCATGGTGTCGCAAGTCTGGCTGACCAGTGCCCGCGCGTTGGCGTTGGGAGTGTAGCCCAGTTCAGCCATGGCCTTCTGCACCACTTCGCGAGACGCGGCGCTGGCTTTGGGGGAGTTGTTCATCACCCGTGAAACCGTTGCCACCGACACATTGGCCAAACGGGCGACATCCTTGATGGTGCTCATGCTGTTTTCACTTCTTTCACTGTGCAATAGAGCGCCATTATACCCAGCAAACCCATTGAAAACAGGGGTGAAACGCATATCTGCCGTCAGGATGACCATAAAAACAGTGTAATCGTTTACACCGTTTTGCAAGCAAGCTCACAGTATGGTCGCCACACCCTCGGCTAGACTCCTTCCAGACACTTTTTCAGTGGAGAGCAAGATGAACGTTCTGGTCACCGGCGGTTGCGGATATATCGGCAGCCACACCTGTCTGGCCCTGCAAGCGGCAGGCATGAATCCCGTGGTGGTCGACAACCTCGGCAACAGCAAGCGCAGCGTATTGACTCGAGTCGCGGCTATCAGCGGCCAGCAACCCGTGTTCTATCAAGGAGATATTCGCGATGCCGCCCTGCTGGAGCGGATCTTCGCCGAACAGCAGATCGACGCAGTGATCCACTTTGCCGCCCTCAAGGCGGTCGGTGAGTCGACCCGCATTCCACTGGATTACTACGAGAACAACCTCGGCGGCACCTTCACTCTGCTGCAGGCGATGAAACGGGCCGGGGTGCACAATCTGGTGTTCAGCTCCTCGGCCACCGTCTACGGCGATCCCGCCAGCCTGCCGATCCGCGAGGATTTCCCTCGCAGCGCCACCAACCCTTACGGGCGATCCAAGCTGATCATCGAGGAGATCCTCGAAGATCTGCAGTTGGCCGAGCCCCACTGGAGCATGACCCTGCTGCGCTACTTCAATCCGGTCGGCGCCCACGAATCGGGCACCATGGGTGAAGACCCACAAGGGATCCCCAACAACCTGATGCCCTATATCACCCAGGTCGCCATCGGCCGTCGCGACTGCCTGTCGGTCTTTGGAAACGATTACCCAACCCCGGACGGCACCGGTGTGCGCGACTACATCCACGTAATGGATCTCGCCGAAGGGCATGTCAAGGCGCTGCAGCACTGCGCCGGCAAGGGTGGCGTGCACACCTACAACCTGGGCACAGGTCAGGGCCAGAGCGTGCTGCAGCTGGTCGCCGCTTTTTCCGCCGCCTGTAGCAAGCCGTTGCCATTTCGCATCGAACCGCGCCGCCCGGGCGACATCGCCGCCTGCTGGGCCGATCCGGCCAAGGCGCAGCGTGAACTGGGCTGGCAGGCGACCCGCAACATCGACGCCATGTGCGCCGACAGCTGGCGCTGGCAATCCGCCAATCCGAACGGTTACGAGGAGTAGGCCTGCCTGCTCCCTGTTAATAAACGCCCTATTTTTCAATACCTTATTCAGGAGAGATGATGTTCAACCCCGTCGATCATCCCCATCGCCGCTTCAACCCGCTGACCGGCCAGTATGTGCTGGTCTCCCCCCATCGGGCCAAACGCCCCTGGCAGGGACAGGTGGAGAAGGTGAGTCAGGCCCCCAAACAGGCCCACGATCCCGACTGCTTCCTCTGCGCGGGCAACACCCGGGTCACCGGCGACATCAACCCCGACTATCAGGGCACCTTCGTCTTTACCAACGACTTCGCCGCCCTGATGCAGGATACCCCGGCCGCCGATAGCGCCAGCGATCCCCTGCTGAAACTGGAGGCCGCCCGCGGCACCAGCCGGGTCATCTGCTTCTCACCGGATCACGGCAAGACCCTGCCCGAGCTGCAGCTACCCGCCATCGAGGGGGTGATCACCACCTGGATGGCTCAGGTCGCCGAGTTGTCGGCCCAGTGGGAGTGGGTGCAGGTATTTGAAAACAAAGGGGCCGTCATGGGCTGCTCCAACCCGCACCCCCACGGCCAGATCTGGGGCAGCGACTTCCTGCCCAACGAGATCGCCCGCGAAGAGCAGCACCAGCGTGACTGGCTGGCCGAGCATGGCCGCCCCATGCTGCTGGAGTATGTCGAGCGGGAGCTGGCGGATCGCTCGCGCATCGTGGTGGAGACCGAGCACTGGCTTGCCGTGGTCCCCTTCTGGGCCGCCTGGCCGTTCGAAACCCTGCTGCTGCCCAAGGCGCACGTCCCCTCCATGCTCAACCTGACCCAGGCCCAGCAACAGGATCTGGCGGTGGCGCTCAAGGAGCTCACCAGCCGCTACGACAACCTGTTCGAGTGCAGCTTCCCCTACTCCATGGGCTGGCACTTTGCACCGCCCAAATCGGAGTGCCCCGAGGCGTGGCAACTGCATGTCCACTTCTATCCGCCGCTGCTGCGCTCCGCCACCGTGCGCAAATTTATGGTGGGCTTCGAGATGCTGGCCGAAACCCAGCGCGACCTGACTCCGGAGCAGGCTGCCGAGCGGCTGCGTGCCCTGAGCCCCGTTCACTACACCCAGACCAGCCACACCAATGAGGAGGCCCTATGACCCCCAGCCAACGTGTCAGCACCGTTTTTGCCGAGCAATTTGCCAAAGCGCCCGATCTGCTGGTGCGCGCCCCCGGCCGCGTCAACCTCATCGGTGAACATACCGACTACAACGACGGCTTCGTGCTGCCCTGC
>NZ_JAJNOE010000017.1:0-100823 GCF_027854445.1 Aeromonas sp. PI_26 | reverse complement strand
ACTAAGAGGTGATGGCACGGTCGATGACAACGGTGTGGATGCTGTCGATGCCAACGGCAACAAACTAAGAGGTGACGGCACGGTCGATGATCGCCAGCAAGTGCTTACCGATGAGCAGGAGCGGGTGCTGCTCAACAACGGTTTTCGCCAACAGGGGCAACCATGATGCGATATCTGTTACCACTCCTCCTGCTCGGCCTCACTGGCTGCGCCACGGTCGACACTCCGCCGCTTTACCATCAGATGGATAAGGCAGATGTTCAACTGGCCAATCAGGCCCTTGCCAAGGCGCTGGAAACCCGTACCAAAGGGCAGAGCCTCACCTGGTTCAATCCGGCTAATCGTCACTCGGGCAGCGTCACGCCGCTACGCACCTTCCGCCATGCCAGCGGGGAGTGGTGTCGCGACTATCGCGAGCAACTCTATATCGGCCAGGCCAGTCAGCAGTGGCAGGATACCGCCTGTCGCAATCAGCAAGGGCGCTGGCGACCATTGCGAACTTAGTGAATGCCACGGGGTAAACGAAAGGGGGTAGCAGCGCTACCCCCTTGTCATCTTTACCGACCCTTTATCGGGGCGGTGAATACGCGGTTATACCCGACGATAGGGCAGGTAAACCGGCTCCCACATGTGGTTGAGGATATGCTGATGCAGATCCTGCCCGATCAGCGGGTGGGACGGATCCCGACGCACGATATCCTTGAGCACGGCGGTGGCCACATGCACCGAGATGTTGCGCAGTTCGCGAATACGCGGATAGACGGCTCCCTTGGCCAGATCCTCTTCGCTTACGCACTCGGCCAGCGCAAAGGCGGCGGTGGTGAAGATATCCGGGCTGATCTCGCGGATCTGGCTGACGATGGCCGCCAGACCTACACCGGGGAAGATAAAGACGTTGTTGCCCTGCCCCACCCGGAACTCCTGCCCCTCGTAGCTCACGTCCTTGAAGGGACTACCGGTCGCCACGATCGCCTTGCCCTTGCTCCAGCGGTAGATATCCTCCGGCAGCGCTTCACAGTTGGCGGTCGGGTTGGAGAGCGGGAACACCATGGGGCGCTCGCAATGCTGCAGCATCAGCTGGATGTGTTCTTCCTGGAAGGCACCGCCCGAGCCACTGGTACCCAGCAGCACGGTAATGGGCACATGACGCAGTACATCGGCCAGATTAGCCTTGCCGGGCACCTCGGTGTCCCAGCCTGCCAGCAGCAGCCCCGGTTTGGCGTAACGACGCTTGTACTCGTCAAGTCCCTCGCGGTTGTCGCACACCAGCCCCTGGGTATCCAGGATGTAGATGCGATCCCGCGCGGCCTGCGGATCCATCCCCTCACGGATCATCCCCGCGCAGATCTGATCCGCGACGCCAACCCCACCGGCGCCAGCGCCGTAGACCAGATAGTTCTGCTGACCCAGGGTCTCCCCCTTGACCTTGACCGCGCCTATGATACCGGCCAGCACCACGGCACCGGTGCCCTGAATATCATCGTTGAATGACGGCAGTGCCTGCTGGTAGCGGGCCAGATTGTTGAAGGCGTTGGATTTGCTGAAGTCTTCCCACTGCAGCACGGCATTGGGGAAGTGGCGCTTGACCCCCTGCACGAACTTGTCGATGAACTCTTCATACTCCTTGCCGCGAATGCGCTTGTGCGGGCGGCCCAGATACATGGGATCATCGAGCAGTTTCTGATTGTCGGTGCCCACATCCAGCGCGATGGGCATACAGCAGGCGGGGTGAATACCGGCACCCAGGGTATAGAGCGCCAGCTTGCCGATGGGGATGCCCATGCCGCCGACCCCCTGGTCGCCGATCCCCAGAATGCCCTGGCTGTCGGTGACGACTATGATGCGGATCGATTTGGCATCGAAGTGACGGGCCTGACTGCCCATGTCATCCACGTTGTCCGGGGTGATGTAGAGGCCGCGCGGCTTCTGAAAGCGGTGGCTGAACTCCTGACACGCCTTGCCCACGGTCGGGGTATAGATGTAGGGAGTCATCTCCTCCACATGGCGTGACAACAGGGCATAAAACAGGGTTTCGTTACGATCCTGCAGGGCACGCAGGTTCTGGTACTTCTCGATATCGCTGCAAGCGCTCTTGAACCCCTCATACACTCGCTCGAGCTGGGCTTCAAAAGTTTGCACCTGAGGCGGCAGCAAACCATCGAGATCAAAATCGGCCCTCTCCTGTTCGGTGAAGGCCGTGCCCTTGTTGAGGTATCGATTGTTAAGCAGATCAGTGCCGGTCAGTGCAACGGGGCGAAAATCCTGTCCCTGTGCATCTTTCCACAGCAGATATTGTCCGGTAGCCATAGTCATTCTCTTTGATTTACGTGAAATTGCCGTTCGGCAGGAGAGCAAGACTCATAATGAAATCAATCATATGACGTTTACTCGATCGGTTTTGTGAGCTTGGGCATACCCTGTGGCCAAAATCCGCTCATCTCGCTCCCCGAGTGATAAATATCCACGGAGAGGAATGAGACTCATGCTAGCATTGCGATCAATTCCGCAACGTTTCACCATGCCGCAGCCGGGAGTGACCTGATGCCCTCGACTTTTTCAGCCAGCTTTTGCCTCCTCTCGCCATGCGTCTGATACTGCTCCTTGCCCTGTCACAACTGCTTGCCTGCCAGTCAGCTCTCGCCGCACAAGGGAGAGAACTGAACATCATCGTGGGTGAATGGCCCCCTTTCGTCTCCGAGCAATCAAAACAGCACGGTCCCGTGGCCCACCTTATCAGCGATCTGTTCAAGGAGGCGGGCTATGAGGTGAAGTTCCACTTCGCCCCCTGGGGCCGGGTCTATTCGCTGGCGGCCAACAGCCAGCTCTACGACGCCACCGCCGTCTGGATGCACAAACCGGAGCGGGAGCAGGATTTTCTGTTCAGCGAAGCGGTGCTGCAGGAGCAGTTTGTCTTCTTCTCCCTCAAATCACGGCAGCTGCAAGCCGAGCGCCTTGAGCAGATCATCGGCATGCGGTTGGGGGGCGATATCGCCTATAGCTACGGGCCAGATCTGGACAAGATGGTGGTCGATGGCAAGGTAACCCAACAGAAAGTCACCGACGTGAAACAGAATTTCGGCAAGCTGCTGCGCGGGCGGATCGACCTCTATCCGCAAGAGCTGCGAGTCGGCCTGGCCGAGTTGCAGAGCCAGCTCGACCCCGCCAGCGCGGCACTCATCACCCACAGTCAGACCCCTTTTCTGCGCAACGACAGCTTCGTGATGTTCCCGCGCAAGATGCCCGATTCAGCCAAACTGCGGGATCAGTTCAATCAGCAGTTGCAGCAGGCCATCGCCAGCGGACGTTATCAGCGCTACTTCGAGCGGCTGGCCCGGGGGGAATATTGACCTTGGCGAGGCAAAAAAAGAGAGGATAAAACAACGGTGGCGGCCCTTTGTGGCCGCCACCTCTGTGATGCTTGTCAGCGGCCGGCATTAGCCGCTGATGCCCACCTCCAGCTTGAACGGCGTCTTGGCCTTGCTGCTCTCGGCCGCCCCCATCTGGTAGACCCGAATGGTATAAGTGCCCTTGGCGGGCAGGGTTGCCTCAAAGTTGTTCCCTTCCGTAGAGCCGATAAACATCGCCTCCCCCTTGCTGCCCGGCGGCAGAATATTGAAGTAGGGCTTGCCGGTCAGGATCACCACCATGCTCTGGCCCTTGTTGGCCGTCAGCTTGTAATCGAGGGTCTGGCTACCCTGAATGGTGCCGTTGATAGTCGCCCCTGACTCCCCCTTCTTGAACTGCACCTGCTGGGTCTTGATCCCGTCAGCCGCCTGCGCCACGCCCGCAATACCACCGAAGAGCGCAGATGCACATACCGCTGCCAGCCATGCTTTTCTCATCATTTGTCATCCCTTGTGTGAATGGAACCCCTGTTACTGTTGCTCAAGGTGGCCCAAAAAACCATCGCCGTTTGCGGCATCGCTCAATCAATTTGCCATCACGATCGACCCGCCATCAAAAGGGGCGCCGCAGCGCCCCTTCTCTTTACTCTTTGTCGACCATCAGCTTGATTTGCCCGCCTTGGGCTCATCGAGAGTGTGCTTCACCTCTTCATACCAGAGGTCGTGGTGCTCCTTGGCCCAGGTCTCGTCCACCTCGCCGGTCACCATCCCCTCCAGCGCCCCTTCCAACTGGAACAGACCCATGTAGATATGGAAGATAAAACCGCAGATAAGGATCAAGGCGCCTACGATATGGATAAAGCTGGCCCACTCCATCTGACGGCGCAGCTGGCCGAAGATGGGGAAGTCCAGAAATAGTCCGGTCGCCACCACAATGCCGCCAAACCAGATGAGCAGCCAGAAGATCGCCTTCTCGCCGCCGTTGGAGAAGCCCGCCGAGGGGTGACTCCCCTTGTGCTTGCCGAGCATGCCGCCAAACTTCATGAACCACTGCACATCCACCATGTTGACGATGTTGTGGCGGAACCACTTGATGAGTACCCCCATCAGGCAGAGGAAGAAGAGCGGCCCCACGTAGTTGTGGAACACCTTGGCAAACCAGATCCAGTTCTCCCACACCCCGAGGCTCACCACCGGCTTGATGAAGTACTTGCCGTATATGATGGCCAGCCCCGACCCGGACAGGGTCAGAAACATGGCCGCCGTGGTCCAGTGCAGCGCCCGATCCAGCCTGCTCCAGCGCTTGAGCTTGCGCCCGGTACGCGGTTTGGAGAGCTTGGTCTGCCCCACCACCAGATACATCAGGCCACACATGGCGAGCGACCCGAAAATGGCGATGGCACCGAGCGGCGACACCCACTTGGTCTTCACCTCGAACCAGAGCTGGCCCGGCACCGAGATCAGCACCCCGTGCTCCGGCGAGCGGGAGGTGGTCACCCCCTCCTGCCCATCCTTCACCGCCCGCCAGTAATCGGCGCCGGCAAAGCCGACCGCCTCTTTCTCGGCATCGGCGAAACTTGCGGTACTCACCAGCAGCAGGGCAGCAAACAGGGCCATTAGCCAGGTTTTCATGCCGCCCCTCCCTGCTTGTTCAGCTTGCTGGCATCGTGGAACAGCTCATCGCCATTACCCCAAGCCGCATCCTTGGCACCGCGATAGGCAACCCGCTCGCGGAAGATATCGGAGATCACCTGCGCATCCCCTGCCAGCAGTGCTTTGGTGGAGCAGAGCTCGGCACACATGGGCAGCTTGCCCTCGGCGATGCGGTTGGCACCGTACTTCTGGCGCTCCGCCTCGCTGTGATCCTCTTCCGGGCCGCCGGCGCAGAAGGTGCACTTGTCCATCTTGCCCCGATCGCCAAAGGCGGCGGTTTTCGGGAACTGGGGCGCCCCGAACGGGCAGGCAAACAGGCAGTAGCCGCAACCGATGCAGAGATCCTTGTTGTGCAGCACTATGCCGTCGTCGGTGTGATAGAAGCAGTCGGCCGGGCAGACCGCCATGCAGGGGGCGTCGGTGCAATGCATGCAGGCGACCGAGATGGAGGTTTCACCTGGCAGGCCGTCGTTGAGGGTTACCACCCGGCGGCGCTGGATGCCCCACTCGAGGGCATCGTCGTTCTCGTTCTTGCACGCCGTCACACAGCCGTTGCACTCGATGCAGCGATTGGTGTCACACATGAATTTCATTCTGGCCATGGGATCAGGCTCCTACTTTGCGAAAACGGCACAGGGTGACCTTGGTCTCCTGCATCTGGGTGACCGGGTCATAACCATAGGTGGTGACTATGTTGACCGACTCCCCCAGCACATAGGGGTCAGACCCTTCCGGATATTTGGATCGCAGATCCTTGCCCTTGAAGTGGCCGCCGAAGTGGAACGGCATAAAGGCGAGCCCCGGCTTGACCCGCGGGGTCACCAGCGCCTTCACTTTCACTCTGCCTCCTTCCGGCCCCTCCACCCACACGTCCTGACCATCGCGCACGCCGACATCGTTGGCATCCGCCGGGTTCATCTCGACGAACATCTCCTGCTGCAATTCAGCCAGCCAGGGGTTGGAGCGGGTCTCGTCGCCGCCCCCCTCGTATTCGACCAGACGGCCGGAGGTGAGGATGATCGGGAACTCCTTGCTGACATCCTTCTCCTGCACCGAGGCGTACTGGGTCGGCAGGCGCCACAGGCTCTTCGAATCAGGCCAGGTGGCGTAGTCGGCCAGCAGATCCCGGCGCGGAGTGTAGAGCGGCTCGCGGTGCTTGGGCACCTGATCCGGGAAGGTCCACACCACGCAGCGCGCCTTGGCGTTGCCATACGGCACAAAGCCGTGCTTGATGGCGACCCGCTGGATACCGCCGGAGAGATCGGTCTTCCAGTTCTTGCCCTCGGCCTCTTTCTTCTCGGCCTCGGTCAGCTCATCCCACCAGCCAAGCTGCTTCATCAGATCGGCAGTGATCTCGGGATAGCCGTCTTCTACTTCACTTCCCTTCGGCCAGGAGTCTTCGGCGAGCAGCGAGACGCCCTGATACTCGATGCCGAAGCGGGCGCGGAAACCACCGCCCCCTTCCGAGACCGGAATGCTGGTGTCGTAGAGAATGTGGCTGCCGGGATGTTTCATCTCCGGGGTGCCCCAGCAGGGCCACGGCAGACCGTACACTTCGCCACTGACCGGGCCCCCTTCAGCCTTGAGGTTGGTCTTGTGGAAGGTGTGCCAGTTCTGCTGGTGCGCCTTGAGCCGCTCCGGGCTCTGGCCGGTGTAGCCCACGCTCCACATGCCGCGGTTGTATTCGCGGGTGATGTCTTCCAGCAGTGGCTGGTTGTTCTCTACCTTGATGTGCTTGAACAGCTGGTCGGCAAAGCCGAGCTTCTTGCTCAAGAGATACATGATCTCGTGGTCGACCTTGGATTCGAACAGGGGCTCAATCACCTTGTCGCGCCACTGCATGGAGCGGTTGGTGGCGGTGACGGAACCATAGGTCTCGAACTGGGTGGTGGCCGGCAGCAGGTAGACGCCGTCGGTGCGATCGTTCATCACCGAGGCGACGGTGGGGTACGGGTCGACAATCACCATCATGTCGAGCTTTTGCATCGCCTTCTTCATCTCCGGGCCGCGAGTCTGGGAGTTGACCGCATGGCCCCAGTAGAACATGGCGCGGATGTTGGAACCCTGCTCGATGAGATCGGCGTTCTCCAGCACACCATCCACCCAGCGGGAGACCGGAATGCCGTTGTTGTTCATCGGCAACTTGCCGTTGTAGGCCTTGTTGTCAAAACGTGCCTTGATCCACTCATAATCGACGTCCCACACCCGGGCCCAGTGCTTCCAGGAGCCCTCTTCCAGCCCGTAGTAGCCGGGCAGGGAGTCGGAGGTGACGCCAAAGTCGGTGGCCCCCTGTACGTTGTCGTGGCCGCGGAAGATGTTGGTGCCCGCCCCGCTCTTGCCCACGTTGCCGAGGGCCAGTTCGAGGATGCAGTAAGCGCGGGTGTTGTTGTTGCCGGTGGTGTGCTGGGTGCCGCCCATGCACCAGACCACGCAGCCGGGGCGGTTGTCGGCCAGCAGTTTGGCGGCGCCATAGACCTGCTGCTCGTTGAGGCCGGTCACCCGCTCTACTTCGGCCGGAGTCCAGCGCGCCACCTCTTTTTGCACCTCGTCCATGCCATAGACGCGGGTGCGGATGAACTCCTTGTCTTCCCAGCCGTTCTTGAAGATGTGCCAGAGCATGCCCCAGATAAAGGCGACGTCGGTGCCCGGACGCAGGGAGAGGTACATGTCCGCCTTGGCGGCGGTACGGGTGCGGCGCGGGTCGACCACCAGGATCTTGCAGCCGTTGCGCTCTTTCGCCAGCAGGATGTGCTGCATGGCGACCGGGTGGGCCTCCGCCGGGTTGGAGCCGATAAACATGATCGACTTGCTGTTGTGCATGTCGTTCAGGCTGTTGGTCATGGCACCGTAGCCCCAGGTGTTGGCGACGCCAGCGACCGTGGTGGAGTGGCAGATGCGCGCCTGATGATCCACGTTGTTGGTGCCCCACAAGGACGCCATCTTGCGAAACAGGTAGGCCTGCTCGTTGGAGTGCTTGGCGGAGCCGAGCCAGTAGACGCTGTCGGGGCCGGACTCCTTGCGCAGCCGCAGCACTTCGTTGCCCACCTCTTCGATGGCCTGATCCCAGCTGATGCGCTGCCACTTGCCGCCCACCAGCTTCATCGGGTACTTGAGGCGACGCTCACCGTGGCCATGCTCGCGCAGGGCCGCCCCCTTGGCACAATGACCGCCAAGGTTGAAGGGGTGATCGAAAGCTGGCTCCTGACCGGTCCAGACGCCGTTCTGCACCTCGGCATAAACGCCGCAACCCACCGAGCAGTGGGAACAGATGGTACGCTTCACCTCGACCGGTACCCCGGCCGCCACAGTTTTGGCTTCGGCCCGCTGCATCATTGCTGGCGCCAGCCAACCGGCGGCCACGGCGCCACCGGCCACCAGACCGGAGTTGACCATAAAGGCGCGACGGGTCAGCCCCTGACCGCGAACAGCCTGATTGCCCTGCTCGCCCGCCTGGGGCTGCTCGGCACGTTTTGTCAGTTTCATGAGTTCTCCTTCACTGATCCGGCTCAGTCGGTGCCGCGCAGGGTGCGATAAAAGTCGTGAACATGGGGGGTCTCCCGATAGCCCTTGTCAGGCTCGGTGTCGTGGGTCAGCACCTCTTTGCCCACCACCCGACCGGTGGCACCGGCCAGCACGCCTATGGTGGCGACCACGCCAACTCCCTTGATCAGATTGCGGCGGGACGGGTCTTTCAGCTGTTCATCGCTCATTCTTGTGACCTCTGTTGTTGTTCTTGCTGGCGCCTGCGCGCCAGCTTCGCGTCCAATGGGATATCTCGTCTGCTCGTTTTGTTATGCGCAGCTCTTATTATGCGCAGCTCTTGTTGTGCACAGACAGGGGCGTTCAGCCCGGCACCACGCAGGCGCCAAACGGCAGGCGCAATTCGTTTTCCAACTTGAAGAAATCTTCGGCAAGGGCCCCGACCGCCCGGTAGAAGCTGCCCCCTTTCGCCTGTTGCTGATCGCGGCAGCAGGCGAGAACCCAAGGGGCAAGGTGGCGCTCATAGAAGCGGTTGCGCTCCGGGTGCTGCTCGCCAATCAGTACCGCCATCACCTCACAGAGGGCGGCCAGATGATCTTCCGGCTCGCACACTCCGCTCTGGCGCTCGAAACCGAGGGACTGCAGATCTGCGCGCAGCACCGCCAGCGGCAGCTCCATCAAAGAGCCGGTGAGATACCAGGAGGCAAACGGCACGATCTCCCCGCGCCCCAGCCCGATAAAGAGATCCTGATACTCCTCGGCAAGCTCGTTTTCGTGGTGGCTGCTGGCCGCCAGCTGCACCAGCCCCAGCCCTCTGGCAAAGGGGCCCGGCATCGGCTGCAACCCTTGCAGCCAGGCGAGCTGTTCGCCAAGGGGGGCGGCACGCCAGAGGCTTGCCAGCAGGGCGTAGAGATCGGCGCTGCTCTGTTCCAGTTCGGTCATGGTCAGTTCGCCAGCCTTTTCGTTATGTTGTTCACTCATCACTGGCCCTCACACCTTGAGCTGGGAGACGGGATCCGCCGCCAGCGCCGCAAACACATCCTTGACTCGACAGTCCTCGCACATCAGCAGCCGCTGGGCGGCCTCGTTCTGGAAGTGGGAGTGACCGGCCAGTTTTTGCTGGATGCGGCGGATCATCGAGGCGGGCGCGAACGGCTTGGCGCAGCGAATGCAGCAGGCAGCCTCTTCGGCTTTGAGGCTCTGGACGGCGCGGCGTGCCTCGGGCACAGGCTGCAAGCGGGGCACCAGCACGATGGCCTGCTCGGGGCACGCCTTTTCGCACATGCCGCACTGGATGCAGTCCTGCTCGATAAAGTTGAGGCCGGGCGTGTGCCCAACCGCATGCAGGGCGCGGCTCGGGCAAACCGCCACGCAGCCCATGCAGAGGGTGCAGTCTGCTTCTTTGAGTTCCACGCTACCGTATGGGGCGCCGTGAGGCACCGCCAGCGGCTCGCGGCTCCCCTCGTTGGCCTGCCAGAGGGCATCGAAGGCGGCAAACAGGTTCTCCCGTTTGTCCCCTTTGAGCGGCTTCTCCAGCAGGGCAACGGTTGGCTGGCCGGAAACAGGCTCACCAGCATCTGCGTCAAACAGAGCAATGCGATCGGTAGCAAGCCCAGCGCCCGCCAGCAGCACGGCGGCGCTGGCCAGCTCCCGCTCAACCAGCGCACGGACGCTTGCGGGGGCATCGTCACCCAGCGCAATGCGCACCGTGCTGGCACCGTAGGCGAGTGCCGCGAACCAGCTCTCGATACCCAAACTCGCGCTCTCCTCCACCCAGACCGGCAGCCAGTTGGCGGGCAAGCGGGTGAGCTCGGCTTCCACCCATTTGCGCTCGTTTTCACCGGCGATCAGCAGTTGGGGCGCTTCACCGCCCGCCTCCCGGTAGTGCTTGAGCAGGCGCAGCAAGTAGTCTCCGCTGGTGTTGGCATCGGGCTGGTGATAGGCAATCGCCCCGGTCGGACAGGCTGAGGCGCAGCTGCCAAAGCCCTGACAGAGATGGGGATCGATCTGGATGCGACCATTGATGGGCTTGAGGGCATCGGTCGGACAGACATCGAGGCAGCGGCTGCAACCGGGCACGCCGCGGGCGGTAAAGGCGCAGGCCTCGGAGTCGAGGCGAAAATAGCGCGGCTTGTCGAAGATGCCGGTCAGCGCACCGAGCTCGGCAAGCCGTTCGGCAAGCCCTTGGTCATCAAAGAGATGCAGATAACCGACCGGCGGGCGCTCCAGCGCAAAAAGCGGAGCGCGGCCCAGATCGGCCACCAGATCGAAGCGCGGTTCGCGTGGCTGTTCACTAACAGCAGCCGCTTGGTGTGGAAAGCCTTGTTGTGGGAAACAAAGCGCAGCCAGATTAACCCGCTCACCCTGACCATTGAGGCCGGTGAGCTGGAACTGCCCCAGATACCCTGTCAGGCTCGGTTCGCGCAGGGTCAGGGCCGCGAGGGATGCCGTGGCATCGAAAATGGTATCGAGATCTGCCGCCTCGGCATCGTGGACCGCTTCGGTCACCAGCAGGGTGGGATTCACCCCGGCAGGCAGCAGGCTGGCAGCGCGGCGAATGCGATCTTCCGGGCCGACCAGCAGCAGGCGCCCCTGACTCTGGTAAGAGACAGTGGCCGGGATCAGGTTGTCGGTCTTGACCGTATGCTGCAGGGCATAGGCGCGAGCGCGCGCGTTATGCTCGGCCGCCCCCGCCCCATGGGCAAGATTGGAGGCCAGATTTGGGCTCAGATTTGGCAATGTTTGTTCAGTGCTCACATACGCTCCTGTGCGCGCCACCTCATGGGATGGGCGCTTGTTGGTAAGCCGAGAGAGCAAGAGGCGAGCCAACTCCCCCGGAAAAAAAGTGACCGACAGGGAGTCAGGATCCTGAGGGTTCCATTCCCCCACCTTTGGTTGGGACATTTTGTCCACCACAGGAAACCAAAATGTCCCGATCGTCGCTGTGGGTTTGAGAATGGTTATCAGCCAGCTCGTCGGCGGCAGGTTCGCTGGCAACCGCCACCGGTTCAGCAGACCCGCTGGCCGGATTGGTCGATTCGCTCTCCGGGGCGGTTACCTGATCCACCAGCCAGTTGCGCAGCCCGGCGGTCAGGGCCGCAGGCAGCAATTCGGGCTGGCTGAAATCCTGGGTGTAGTCGTCGAGTCCATCCGGCTTGTGGCTGCGAAACATGGCCCGCAGCGCCTCCTTGTCGGGGAGTTTGGCCTTGCCCGGCTGGGCTGTTGTTAGCGGCGGTTCGCCACTCTCGGCCCCCTCAACGGCAAGAGGTTCACAGCTCCCCTTGTCAGTGCTGACTACGGGGCTATCCAGCGCAGTATCTGAGACTTCACCTTCACCACTGCCTTCGATGGGGGCGGCAACAGCCTCGGGGCTAACCTCTTCCCGTGGCTGCAATGCCTGATGCTTGCGCGCCTCACTCTTGCGAGACGACCAGCGCTTGAGGAACTCACTCATGGGCGCGATTTCCGCTGTCACTGCCACGCTCGCGGCCATCGGGGCCGGTGGCTTTAACTGCGCCACAGCTGGCTTGATCTACCGTATCGACACCCAGCTGATCCTGCGCCCGTCCCTTGCCCTTTTTGCCCTTGCGGCGGGCCTCCAGCAGCTCGCCGTGGCGGCCGATAAAGGCCTCCACCCAGGCTTGCAGCGCCTCGGGCAGCGGGCAGGAGAGCACCTGCCGCTCGCCATCCATATAGGCGGCGGCCACGGTCTGGCTCAGGGTGAGGCCATCGGCCACAAAGCCATTGTCCACGCGGCTTCCGGTGACAAACAGGCGGGGCGAACCGGAGCTCAAATTGAAGCGATAATCCCCCCGCTCATCACGAAACAGGGTAAGGGGCAAGGCACCGGCAGCCTCGGGTTCGGCGGGGTGGAGCGCCGCAATCTCGAAACGGCGGCTCTGCCAGCGGCCAACCTGGCTGTCGATGGCCTTTAACTCCAGTTGCAGCCAGCGCTGCGGGGGCAAGGTATTGGTTGTCTCTTGCACTGTCACGGCTCCCATCAGAAGGTCTCTGCCGGGCCGCCCTCCCCCGTAATCCACCCCGCTCGGGGCGGATCACGGCAGGAGATTTATGGCGGCCACGGCCATCAATGGGATAAGACATAGCAAGAGTGGGGCCAAGGCGGGATGGGGTTTCGGCAGCTCGATTAGCGAATCTCATTCCGATGATCGCGCATTCAGAACATGGCGCAATGACAGAGGATTTAGCGTCTAACTTTTAGCTTTATAAACAATTAACTAACGCAAAATCATATTGATAGACCCTTACAGGGCCGCTACGCTAGAACGTCACGTACCAACAAAGACGTTCGAAATGGAATTCTCTTCGCTTGTTGTCTCTATCCTGGCGGCCACTGGCTTGTTCTTGGGGCCAATTCTCTTATCAGTAGGGATAATCTTGTTGATAAGAAAAAGGCTGCGTTCACACAACGTCAGTCCGTTAACCGCAGATCTCCTGCGACCAGCAGGTCATACACTTCAGCAGCAAATCCAGGATCTGCAAATAGACCTTTTTTCCCAAATATTCTTCACTCCATTGATCATGATGATGATGGGGTTTTACGTCCTGCTGCAGAACTACATGCAGAATACGGCCATTACCTCCACAGTCTTGCTTTTCATCGGGATCGTAATGCTGGGGATCTTCACCTATGGCACCACCAAAACTTACAAAACAGCAAAACGGCTGCAGCACCTCAAACTGGGGTATTCATGCGAACTTGCTGTCGGTCAAGAGCTGGATCAAATCGTGCGCCCACCTCAACACCCCTATCGGGTCTACCACGATATTCCCTTTGATAACTTCAACATAGATCACCTGATCATCTGCCCCAATGGGGTATTCGTCATAGAAACCAAAGGCAGATCCAAGCCCATCAACGACGGTGCAAAGCAGTTCAAAGTGCGGGTTGAAAATGATGCTCTCCATTTTCCCAATCATACGGAAACAGAACCATTGGAGCAGGTTCGCCGTAACGTCACCTCGGTTCGCAACTGGCTCAACAGCGCCACAGGCAACGATATTCCCGTTGGGGGGATATTGGTGCTACCTGGCTGGTTTGTGGATTTGCGGCAAAAAGCAATATCACCCTATGTGGTAAACCCTTCGGCATTGCCAAAGTTACTGCATCAGTTTCGCGTTGGAACCCTTGAACTCTCGCAAATTCAGGCCATTGCCTATCAAGTCGAGCAAAAAGTCCGGGATGTAGCCAAATCTGGCTGAACAGGGAACTCACTGGCTCCACAGAGAGAATCTCGCCCAAAGTAATCTGGAACAAAACTTGCTGTATCCCTCCCCTTAGATCCCGGCAACCGGTCGCGAGGGGCCCATGACACCGACCTTTATCAAAAGCAATGCTGCCGCCCAGCTCACCATGGCCGTAGAGGTGATGGATGAACAGGGCACAATGAACACCCGCCAAATCGCCTGTGAGCGGCCACTGACGGTCTACCTCAACTGGAAGGAGATAGTGACCCTGATGACGCTGGGGGCCCGCCCCGAGGCGCTGGTGCTGGGTTATCTGAAAAATCAGGGCTTTATCGAGGATATCGCAGCCATCGAGTCGGTGATCGTCGACTGGGAGAGCGAGGCCGCCGCCGTGGTGAGCAGCCAGCAGGCCGAAGATCTCGACAAGTCGCTGGAGAAGAAGACGGTCACCTCCGGCTGCGGTCAGGGCACTATGTATGGCAGCGTGATGAAGAAGCTCGAAGGGGTCGTGCTAGCGGCGCCCGAGCTTAAACAGAGCACCCTCTACGCCCTGCTCAAGGCGCTGTCGGCCCATAACGAAACCTACAAGATGGCGGGAGCCGTCCATGGCTGCGCCATCTGTCGCGGTAGCGAAATCCTCTCCTTTGTCGAGGATGTGGGACGCCACAATGCGGTGGATACCCTGGCAGGCGAGCTATGGATGCGCGGCGAGGCTGGCCACGACAAGATCTTCTACACCACAGGGCGGCTCACCTCGGAGATGGTGATCAAGGTGGCGCAGATGGGCATTCCGGTGCTGCTGTCGCGCTCCGGCGTCACCCAGATGGGGCTGGATCTGGCCCGCCAGCTCGGCATCACCATGATTGCCCGCGCCAAAGGGCGCCATTTCGAGGTATTCAGCGGCCACGACCACATGGTGCTGGACGAGAAGCCACCGGTGCTGGCACCCAGTCCGGCCGGTCGCGGGATGCGGGATTAAGTCATGAACGAGTTTATGAACGTGAAGCAGGTGGCGGAATACCTCGATCTCAACGAGAAGAAGGTCTACCAGCTCGCCAACGAGGCGCGCATCCCCGCCACCAAGGCGACCGGCAAGTGGCTGTTTCCCCGCTCCCTGCTCGACCGCTGGCTGCTCGGCAGCTGCCACGAGGGGGTGATGAACGACCGGCTGCTGCTGGCAGGCTCCGACGACGTGCTGCTGCACTACGCCAGCAGCCGCTTGGCCCAGCAGCTCGGCACCCAGGCACTGGTGGGCTACACCCCGTGCGGTACCCGTCAGGGGCTGGCGATGCTGGCCCGCGGCCATGTGGATCTCTGCGCCATCCACTGGGGGCAGGCCGAGGAGGCGCACCTGCGCCACCCGGCGCTGGTGCAGCAGTATCAGGGTCACCGGCAATGGGTGATCGTTCATGGATTTCGCCGGGTACAGGGGCTGGTGCTGCGCCAGGGATTGCAACCCAGGGAGGCGAAAGAGGCGCTTGACTGGCGCTGGGCCATGCGTCAGGAGGGGGCTGGCAGCCAGCGCGCCCTGCAGGAGTGGCTGCAAACGCAAGGCGAGTCGCTGACCCGGCTGGAGCGCACCCTCGAGGTCAACAGCGAGCGGGAACTGGCCGCCGCCATCAGCCGCGGCGATGCGGATGTCGGGCCCGGCGCCCAGAGCACCGCCACCGAGTTTGGCCTCGGCTTTATGCCCTTGTCGCAGGAGTGCTTCGATCTGGTGATGCCGCAGGGGGTCTTCTTTCGCACCCTGCTGCAACAGCTGATCGGCTGGCTGCAATCCCCCGAGGGGCGCGAGCTGGCGGCCCGCCTCGGCGGCTATGACCTGACCCAAAGCGGCAAGCTGGTGTGGAGCCCGCAGTAAAGAACCACTCCCCCACCGACAAAACAGCCCGCCAACCATGTTGACGGGCTGTTTTTATAACGGGCCTTTTTATAACAGCATCAATCGCTTGTCTCACGCCCCTCGGCATTGAGGGCGATGCGCCACCCTTCCAGTTTCGCGGGCTCGCTGCCGCTGGGCAGCAGGGCGTGGCTGCGCAGCCGCACGGTAAAGCAGCTCCCCTGCCCCGGGGTGGAGTCCACCAAGAGCTCCCCACCCCAGCGACTGATGATGCGGTGGCTCAGGGCCAGCCCCAGCCCGGTGCCGGTGGCGCGGGTGGTGAAGAAGGGGTCGAAGATCTTGTCGATAATGGCCGCCTCGATGCCGCTGCCGTTGTCGATGACCCGCACCTCGGCCCCGCGCAGCTGACCCAGTTCATCGAACCAGTCGCGGCTCTCGACCCGGATCTCCCCCTGCTCCCCCAGCGCGTGGCTGGCGTTGACCAAGAGGTTTATCAGCACCTGCAGCAACTGCTGTCGATCCGCCTCAATGGGCTGCTGGGCCTTGAGATCGGCCACCAGCTCCACCTGCTGCTGACGCAGGGCAGAGCGCACTAGGGTCAGGCTCTCCTCGATGATGGGGTTGAGGTGCTGCCACACAGGCGCCGTCTCGTAATCGCCGGGGCGCGAATATTGCAGCAGGCTGCGGGTGATGGCACGAATGCGCTCGATCTGGGCCAGCACCAGCGCCAGCTCCTCGCTGACCGGCTCGGCCGCCGCCCCCAGCTCCAGCTTCATCAGCTCCACATTGCCGAGGATCACCGCCAGCGGGTTGTTGATCTCGTGGGCCACACCGGCCGAGAGCTCGCCAAGGGCCGCCAGCTTCTCGCTGATCAGCAGCTGCTGGCGCGCCTCGGTCAGCATATGGATATGATCTTCCAGCTCGGCAGTCTTGAGCTCGAGGCTTTGGGTGCGCTCGGCCACCTTCTGCTCCAGCTCATCGGCGCTACGGGCCATCTGCTGCTGATGCGCTTCTTGCCTATCCAGCATGGCGTCGAACTGGCGACCGAGCTGGGCCAGCTCGTGGTCGGGATCGAGTGCCAGCGGGCCGATGCGAGCGGACTCCCCGGCCTGCACCTGCCGCACCACCTTGTGCATCCGCTCGATGGGGGTGAACAAGTCCCGCGCGCCGCGATAGACCAGCAGGCCGGAGAGCAGCAACAGCAGCACCACGCCGGAGCCCAGCTCCACCAGATTGGTGAGGTAGGTGCGGATGATGGGCCACTCGAGAAAGCCCACATAGAGCATGCCGAGCCGCTCGCCCCTGGCTCCCTGCAGCGGCTCGTAGCCCGAGACATACCAGGCGTCGTGGACGAAGGCGCGGTCAACCCACATCTCCCCCCGCCCCAGCACTTGCTCGCGCACCGGCGGCGAGACCCGGGTGCCCACCGCCCGACCCACCTGACGGCTGCTGCTGACCGGCACGTTGGTGCTCACCCGCAGATCGTCGAGAAACAGGGTGACGGTGCCAACGCTGCCATCTGGCAGGGTATTTTTGGCAAACACCTGCCCCTTGAGCTCATCCACCAGCCGGGTGCTGCCGTTGACAAGCTCGCCCCCCTCCAGCACGGCCCAAAGGGAGCCGTCGCGGCCCATCACCGGCGTCAGTGACAGGCTGATCAGTCCCCTGCTCTCCACCACCCTGGTGCCATCCCGTTGCCACAACACAGCCCGCTTGGCCAGTTGCGGGGAGAGGGCGAGCATCTCCTGCTGCGACCAGACCACAAAGTGACTGACGCTGCGTCCGGCCGTGAGGGCGGCCCGCTCCTGCGCCGTCAGCTGATCCAGCTCGGGGCCACGGCGCAAGCGCAGAAAATCGAGACCATAGTTGGCCGCCAGCGGCATCACCCAGTCATGCAGCTGATCCGGCGATTCCCGCAGCCGTAGCTGAAAGGCCCAGGCATCGCGCAGATGCTCGAGATGCTCGGTCTGGCGCTGCTGCTGCACCGTGATGGCGTGGTGGGCCACCCCAAGATCGCTGCGCACCGTGGTGAGCAGGTTCTGCCAGCTGTAGGTGAGAGTCCAGTAGAGGGTGAGCGCGATCATGCCCACCAGGGTGAGCATGATGGGTACCGAGGTGAGCAGCAGCAGGCGCCAGCGCACTTTGGTGCGCACGCAACGGGGCAACAGGGCGCGCATGCAGCGGGAGAGCAGGGTCAGTTTCATCGCCACCCCATCCAGTCAGCCTTCCTCATTCGATGGCCCACTCCTTGAATTTGCGATCCAGCGTCTTGCGCGCCACCCCGAGCACCCGGGAGGCGGCAGACTTGTTGCCATCATGGCTCGCCACCACTTGCAGGATGTGGGCTTTTTCCACCTCCGCCAGCGGCCATGCCAACGGATAGCCCTCCTCGCTCGCCCCCGGTTCGGCGGGCTTGCTGCTCTGCCAGTAATCCGCCGGGGGCTTGCCCAGCAGCAGGCAGCGCTCGATAAGGTTGCGCAGCTCCCGCACGTTGCCGGGCCAGGGGTAGGCCTGCATCGCCACCACATCCTCGTGGGTCCAGCTCAAGGAGCCCATCCCCATCTCGGCGGTGAGCTGGCGGGTAAAGTGGTGTACCAGCGCGGGGATATCGTCGATCCGCTCCCGCAGCGGGGCGACCGGCAGCGCCACCACGTTAAGGCGATAGAAGAGATCTTCGCGAAAGCGGCCCGCCTCCACCTCGGCCTTGAGGTTGCGGTTGGTGGCGGCGACGATGCGCACATCCACCGCCAATTCGCGCTCGGCCCCCACCGGGCGGATGGCCTTCTGCTCCAGCGCCCGCAGCAATGAGGCCTGCATGGCAAGGGGCATCTCGCCGATCTCGTCGAGAAACAGGGTGCCCTGATGGGCGACCCGGAACAGGCCGTCACGCCCCTTGCGGGCGCCGGTAAAGGCCCCCTGCACGTGGCCGAACAGCTCGCTTTCCAGCAGCTCCGGCGCGATGGAGGCGCAGTTGAGGGGCACAAAGGCCCCCATCCGGCCAGAGAGTTGATGCAGGGCGCGGGCCACCAGCTCCTTGCCGGTGCCGGACTCCCCCTCCACCAGCACGGCGGCGTTGGAGGGGGCCACTCTGGCGATGAGCGTCTTGAGCTCGCGGGTCTTGGCACTGTCGCCGATCAGGGTGGGCGGGAACAGCTTGCTCACCTCCCGGCGCAGCAGCAGGTTCTCCCGCTCCATCTGGCGGCGCTCGATGACTCTGTCCACCGCCTGCACCATTTGATCGAGGTTGAAGGGCTTGAGGATAAAGTCGCTGGCGCCGAGGCGCAGCGCCTTGAGGGCGGTCTCCATATCGCCAAAACCGGTCATGAAGATGATGTCGCTGCGGCGGGTGGCCGGGTCGATGGCTTCGTGCCACTCGATACCGGAGCGCCCCGGCAGCCGGATGTCGGCGATGATAAGGTCAAAGTGAAGGCGGCAGCGCAGGGCTTCCGCCTCCTCCACACTGGCGGCAGTCTCAATCTGGGCAAAACGCTTGGCCAGCGCCTTGGCCAGAAAGCTGCGCATGCCGGGCTCATCGTCAACGATAAGCAGGGAGAGGGCAGACCAGCGGCTGGGAGGGAGTGTCATGGAAAAAAGTACCTCGGATGCACGTACGGTCGGTGAATGTCCCGATAACCGGAACCTTAGTGGGACATTTTGTCCTTACCGTATCAAAAGCACCAACACCAATTATTAAAAGCGATAACAAGCTCACCTAATTGATTCTAATAAGCTTCTGTTTTTAAACGGCAAACCGTGAATGCACCGGCAAAGGAACAGTTTGGCACCCTGCTTGCTTACTCTTGCCCTCTCCTCATCCACCCTGAAAAAAGTTGCATCACGATGACGATAAAAACCAGCTTCAAACGTTTTGCCCTCTCCCTCGCCGCCAGCCTGCTGATCGCCGGTGCGGCCCACGCCGAAGCGGATACTAATGCCACAAAAGCGCCGATCCGCCTCGCCACCACCACCAGCACCGAGCAGTCCGGTCTGCTGGGCTGGCTACTGCCCCAATTCACCAAGGAGACCGGTTATCCGGTGCAGGTGATGGCGGCCGGTACCGGCCAGAGCCTGAAGATGGGCGAGAATGGCGATGCGGATCTGGTGATGACCCACGCCCCCTCTGCCGAGAAGAAGTTCGTCGATGCGGGCTTTGGCATCGAGCCGGTGCACCTGATGTACAACGACTTTGTTATCGTCGGCCCGGCCAAAGACCCGGCGGGTCTGGCCAAGCTGCACGACGCGGCCAAGGGGCTGCAAGCCATCAAGGATAAAGGCCAGACCTTTATCTCCCGCGGTGACGAGTCCGGCACCCACATCAAAGAGAAGAGCCTGTGGCAGGCGGCTGACGTCAAACCCGAGTTTGCCGGTTACAAGTCCATCGGCCAGGGGATGGGCCCGACCCTGACCATGGCCTCGGAGCTGGGTGCCTACACCCTGACCGACCGCGGCACCTGGCTCGCCTACCAGAGCAAGCTGGATCTCGCCGTGCTGCTGGAGGGTGACAAGCGCCTGTTCAACCCCTATCAGGTGATCCTGGTCAACCCCAACCGCTACCCGGATCTCAACACCGAAGGGGCCCGCACCCTGAAAAACTGGCTGGTCTCCGAGCATGGCCAGAAGCTGATCGGTGACTTCAAGGTGGCGGGTCAGGCGCTGTTTGTAGCGGATGCCAACGGGAAATAATGGCAACCCTGACCCCTGCGATGACCTTGCTGGCCCTCCCCCGGTTCGCTGAGGGAGGCGCCTGATGCCGACCCTGCTCGACACGACATTGGCGGCCCTCGCCCTGCTGTTCAGTGGTGACACCGAACTGTGGCAGGTGGTGGGGGTCTCCTTCTCCGTCTCCTGCATCGCCCTGCTGCTGGTGCTGCTGCCCGCCTTGCTGCTGGGCTTTGCCCTGGCCTATCTGCCGCTGCCCGGCCGCTGGCTCTGGCTCTCCTGCATCAATACTCTGCAATCGGTGCCGACCGTGGTGATCGGCCTCTTGCTTTACATGCTGCTGTCGCGGGCCGGCCCTTTTGGCGACTGGAAGCTGCTCTTTACCCAGCAGGCGATGGTGGTAGGGCAGATGCTGATCGCCTTTCCGGTGATCGCCACCATGGCTCACGCGGCGTTTGTCCAGAGCGACCGGCGTGCCTGGGAGACCGCCCTGACCCTGGGGGTCTCCTGGCCCAAGGCGCTGATCGGCCTGATGCACGAGTGCCGCTTTGGCCTGCTGGCCGCCATCATCGGCGCCTTTAGCCGCATCGTCACAGAGGTGGGCTGCTCCATGATGGTGGGGGGCAACATCCTGCACTTTACCCGCAACATCCCCACCGCCATCGCGCTGGAGACCCAGAAAGGGGCCTTCACTCAGGGGGTGGCCCTAGGCATAGTGCTGCTCACCCTCGCCTTGCTGCTCAACCTGCTGCTCACCGCCTGTCGTGGCCACAGCTATCTGAAGAATTGACCATGCCCGCACCCCACAGGAGTATCCCATGGCTCTGACCGCCCACCAGCTGACGATGCGCTTTGGCGAGCGCCAGCTGTTCGAGATTGACCGGCTCGCCATCGCACCGGGGGATGCCATCTGGCTGCATGGAGCCAACGGGGTGGGCAAGACCACTCTGCTCAAAATCCTGGCGGGGCTGCTGGCACCCACCCGCGGTCACACCAATCTGCCGGGGCGCTGGCAACAGCGGCTCAACCGGCTGCTCAAGCGGGATCTGGGGCCGGGCCGGGTCACCTATCTGCACCAGACCCCCTATCTGTTCGATCGCACGGTGCACGACAACGTGGCCTGGGCGCTGGATAAACAGCTAGGCAGCGAGATCCGGGTGTTCGAGGCGCTGCGCCGGGTCGAGCTGGAGGGGCTGGCGCGGGAGCACATCAGCATTTTGTCCGGTGGCGAACGGCAACGGCTGGCGATGGCCCGTGCCTGGGCACTGCAACCTGCCTTTCTGCTGATGGATGAGCCCACCGCCAATCTGGACATACATTCGGTTGCCCTGATGGCCGCATTGGCGCAAGATCTGCGGGAACATGGCAGCGGCCTGGTCGTCATCAGCCACCAGAGCAACGCCCTGACCGACCTGTGCGAGCGGCAATGGACCCTCGCCCGTGGCCAGCTGCAAGAGACGACCCCTTTAAAAATCATCGAGCGACATGACTTCAAAAAGCGACAGCCACTCTGATCCCGTTGCCGTATCAGCAGTGATCCTGGCAGGAGGCCGCGCCACCCGCATGGGGGGCGAAGACAAGGGATGGGTAGCACTGGCGGGACGCCCTCTTATCGACCATGTTTTGGCGCGCCTGCGCCCCCAGGTGGATGAGGTGCTGATCAATGCCAACCGCAGTCAGGCCCGCTATCAGGCGCTGGCCCCGGTCATCAGCGATGACAACAACGACTATCTCGGCCCGCTGGCGGGCATGCAGGCTGGCCTTGCCGCCGCCCGTCATGACTGGGTGCTGTTTGTCCCCTGCGATGGCCCCGCCCTGCCGCTGGATCTGATGAGCCGCTTTCGCGCCGCCCTGACCCCACAGACCGAGCTGGTAGTGGCCCACGACGGCGACTGGTTGCAACCCGTGGTGGCCCTGCTGCACAAATCCCTGCTCCCCTCCCTCACCGCTGCGTTGGCAGAGGGAGAGCGCAAAATCGATATCTGGTTTGCCCGCCACCATATGGCGGTGGTGAGCTTTGCCGATCAGCCGGATGCCTTTATCAATCTCAACAGCCCTGCCGAGCTGGCCGCCTACGAGGCCCGTCTGCTTGCCCCGGCTATCGACCCCCAACAAGGAGTCACCTCATGACCCCGGCCCCCACCCTTCCCCTGCTCGGCTTCGCCGCCTGGAGCGGCACCGGCAAGACCACCTTGCTGGAGCAGTTGATCCCCCTGCTGGTGGATCGCGGCCTGCGCATCGGGGTGCTCAAGCACGCCCACCACGACTTTGATATCGACCAGCCGGGCAAAGACAGCTATCGCCTGCGCAAGGCGGGTGCCCGACAGATGATGGTTGCCTCCCGCCGTCGTCATGCCCGTATCATTGAGACGGAACTGGCCGAAGCCGATTTTCGCCAGCTGCTGGCCAGCTTCGATCAGACAGAGCTCGATCTGCTGCTGGTCGAGGGGTTCAAGCACGAACACTTCCCGAAAATCGAGCTGCACCGCGCCGAGATTGGCAAGCCGCTGCTCTTCCCCGAAGACAGCGACATCATCGCGCTGGCCAGCGATCAGCCCCAACAGAGTGGCGAACAACAGCAGACAAGCCTGCCCCGACTCGATATCAACGATCTGGCGGCTATCGCCGACTTCGTTTGCCGCTGGCTTGACGGCTGCCAGAGCAAGGAGCCGGAGGCGGGCAAGGGCTTTCTCTCGGTCGAGGCGGCCCGCAACGCCATTCTGGCGGCCCTCACCCCGAGCACGGCCTGCTCCGAAAAACCACTGGCCCAGTGCCACGGCGCCGTGCTGGCCGCAGATCTGATAAGCCCCATCAATGTGCCGCCCCATGCCAACTCGGCGATGGATGGCATCGGCCTTCGCAGCGACGATCTCGCCGCCGGTCGCTGGCAACTGGTGGGGGAAGTGCTGGCGGGCCAGCAGCGCCACGAGCCTGTGCTGGCCGGTCAGGCGGTGCAGATCATGACCGGCGCTCCGCTGCCCCCCGGGGTAGATACTGTGGTGATGCGGGAAGAGACGCTGATTGAAGGTGAGTGGGTCACGGTCACCTCACCGATCCGCGCAGGGCAGAATGTGCGCCTCGCCGGGGAAGATCTCGCCAAAGGTGCGGTCGCCATCCCGGCCGGTACCTGGCTTGGCGCCCCCCAGCTGGGGCTGGCGGCATCACTCGGTCAGGCATCGCTCTGCGTGCGCACCCCGCTGAAAGTGGCGCTGTTCAGTACCGGTGACGAGGTGCAGGCGCCGGGCGAGCAGCTCGCCCCCGGCCATATCTTCGACAGCAACCGCTTCACCCTGATGGCCCTTATCCGCGCCGCCGGTTGTGAGGTGATGGACCTTGGCATCATTCCCGATGACAAAACCATCCTGCGCCAGCAGCTGGAGCAGGCCGCCGCCAGCGCCGATCTGGTGCTGAGCTCGGGCGGGGTCTCGGTGGGCAACGCCGACTTTATCAAGCTGGTGCTGGCGGAGCTCGGCCAGATCGATTTCTGGCGCATCCAGATGCGGCCGGGCCGCCCGCTCGCCTTTGGCAAGCTGGGGCAGACCCCCTTCTTCGGCCTGCCGGGCAATCCGGTGGCGGCGATGATCTGCGTACTGCAATTTGTCGAGCCTGCCATCGCCCGCCTACAGGGCAAGCGGTGGCAGCCGCTGCGCCTCTCGGCACTGGCGGACGAGAAGATGAAGAGCCGCCCGGGGCGCACCGAGTTTCTGCGCGGCATCTTCCATCAGGACCGTAACGGCCAGCTGAGGGTGCGCACCACAGGGCCACAGGGCTCCGGCATTCTCAGCTCCATGGCCGATGCCAACTGCCTGATTGAAATCGTACCGGATCAACCCGGGATCGCCGTTGGCGAGCGGGTCTGGATCCACCCCCTGCAGGGACGACTGGCCTAAATCCCGACGGGGCGTTGGCCGGATGCACGGCGCCCCGTCCCCCACCTGACAGGAGGCAGACCGTGCGTCTTGATGCCCCCCTCTCCCGACTCGATCTGCTGGTCTATGGCCGCTACCGGATCGTCCATGGCCTGCGCATTGCGCTCGCCTTTATGCTCACCTTTCTGCTGACCCGCGAGCTGAAACTGCCGGAGAGCACCTGGCCGCTGATAACCTTGGTGGTGGTGATGGGCCCCATCTCGTTCTGGGGCAATGTGCTCTCCCGCGCCCTGCAGCGGGTGGTGGGCACCATCTTCGGCGCCAGTTGCGGGGTGGTGGCGCTCTATCTCGAGATCTACTCGCTACCGCTCACCCTGATCTGGTGCGGGTGCATCATGTTTCTCTGCGGCTATCTGGCCCTCGGCAAGCGCCCCTATGTGGGGCTGCTGATCGGCATCACCCTGGGCGTCACCATGGGGGCCATGCCGGGGGATATAGAGACGGCGCTGTGGCGCAGTGCCGACGTGATACTGGGCTCCCTGCTGGCACTGCTCTTTTGCAGCATCTACCCCCAGCGGGCCTACAGCCACTGGCGGCTGCAACTGCACCAGATCCTGCAGCAGTCGGGGCGGCTCTATCACACTCACCTCTCCCCCAATGTGCTGGAGCGCCCGCGCCTCAAGCATAATCTCTCCCAGTTGCTGGCACAGACCGGCAAACTGCGGGCCCTGCTGGCCCCTGCGGCCAAGGAGACACGCCACAGCATCGCCCTGTTTGATGCAGTGCAGGTCACCATGCGCAACACCCTCTGCACTCTTGAGATGCTGGCCAACACCTACTGGAACGATCGGGAGAGCCACTTTCTGATGCAGAGCACGGCTGCGCTGCAAGCCTGCCATCTGGCCACCGAGGAGGCGATCAACCAGCTTGCCCTGATGATGCAAACCGGTGACGGGCGTGGCGCGGATGCCGCCATCGCCCGCCTGCACGAGGTGGCGACCCAGGTATCGCTGCCGCCCAACGCAGAGGCAGCCATCAATGGCTACCTCTGGCTCAACGTCCAACTGACCGAACAGCTCACCCACCTGCGCCGCCTGCTGGGACTGATCCTCACCCCGCCCCATCGCAAGCAACCGGACTAGATCCAATGCAAAACGCCCCGCAGTTGCGGGGCGTTTTGCTGTCTGACTGGCCGTTTGGGCAATGAAGGCAGCAAATCTTAACTGGCATTGGCCAGCGGCTGCTCGGTGGTGAGGTAGAGGGAGAAATCCTGAATACCCGCCTGCAGGGCGGCAAAACAGTCAGGGTCTATCGCGGTGCCCAGATTCTCCGCCATCATCTCCAACGCCTGCGGCACAGGGATGGCGCCGCGATAGGGGCGCTTGGCGGTGATGGCATCGAAGATGTCGGCTGTGGTGATGATGCGCGTCTCAAGGGTAATCTCGTCCCCTTTCAGCCCCTTGGGGTAGCCATTGCCATCGAGCCTCTCATGGTGGGCGCCCGCCACTTGCGCCAGCTCCTCGAAGGCACCAATACGGCTCAGGATCTCCTCGGTATAGGCGGCATGCATCTGCACCGCCGCCCACTCCTGCGCATCGAGTTTGCCCGGCTTGTCGAGAATGGCATTGCTCACCCCGAGCTTGCCCACATCATGGAGCAAGGCGCCCCGCTTGAGCCAGCGTCGACGCGGCTCGGACAACCCCATCTGGGTGGCAAGAATGTCGGTATAGAGCGCCACCCTGCCGCTGTGACCCGCGGTGTAGGGACTTTTGGAGTCCACCACCTGCCCGAAGGCCGCCGCGATTTCGTCCAGATAATCCTCATCCAGCGCTACCTCCCCCTGCCCGACCGGGTGGACCAGGACCCACTCGGTCAGTCGGGGATCGGCCAGTCCTTGCCAGAACTCCTCGTCGGCCAGCGCTTCAAATTCCCGAACCAGTGCCGGATCAAACCAGCTGCCGCTGCGCTCGCGCAGCTCCTTGAGCGCCGCATCCGGGCCTGCTGCTGCGTGAAACACATCCACCACCTGACAGAGCAGGGCAATGCGGGAGAAGAGCGGGATCGCCTCGCCAGCCAGTTGCAGGGGCCGACCTTTGCCATTCCAGTGTTCATCAAGGGAGAGGATGCCATCAGCCACCTCGTCACTGAAACGAAGCTGGCGAGCGATATCCGCCCCCCGATGACAACGGGTCTGGATCAGTTCGTTGGCAATCTGGTCGCCGTTGCGAAAGATATGAAACAGGCTGCGAAAACGTCCCAGCAGATCCGCCTGCAAGCCGGTGTGGCCCAGCACGAAGTTGACTACCTCGGAGAGGGAGCCATCCACCAGTTTGAAATCGCGTTTGAAGTGAAGATCGTCGGTGAGATAGAGCTCGCAGATACGGGCAGCATTGCTGCTGCACCCAAGATCCTTAAGCAGGAGCGTGTAGTAGAGATCATGGCGCAGACGGGCGTCCAGTCCCAGCCGCTCCCCCAGACGGGAACCTATCCAGCAGCAGCGAATGCAGTGTCCTCTTGGTTGTCCCTCGGTCATGTCGAGCGCATGACTGAGGGAACCAATCAACTCCGCCAATCGCAATCCATTCACCGTCATAGTCTACTCCCTTAGACATCATGGCGATTTTGCCAGCAGATTAGGTATACCCCATCTGAAGCTGGATCGATCTGGATTCAGTTGAATTTAGGCAGCAACCTTGCCCTGATTAGCCCGCTCTTCCAGCTCCGCACGGCTCAGGGTAGAGACAAAGCGGCCATCGAAGTAGATATCCATCAACTCGCCACGCTTCTCGCCACGCATCATGCTGCGGCGACCATCCAGATAGTGCACCTCCATCTGGGCGGTATGCTCGTCCGGGTAGCTGATCTCCACCTCGCGCACCCCTTGTGGCAGCATGGCCAGCGGCACCTTCTTGAGGGCCGGATCCAGATGCTGGTTCACCTTGATCACCGGATTGGCTTTCATGTCCACCACAGCCGGAGATTTGCCGGTGATGGGGTTCTTGCCAGACCAGAACTCGATGGTATTGAACACAAACAGGTCAGCGGTCGCGGCCAGACCGTAGACAGGGGAGAGTAGCATAAAAACCCCGGCACGACCGTAGCGGTTATCCACCACGCTCAGGTTGCCCTTGGTGACCATGCCGGAAAGCCCCATCTGCCCCATACAGCCGCCCAGACCCATGCTCGCGACCATAACCAGCAGGGCCATTGCCCGCCCCTTCTGTTGTAATGCCATCGTGTTCTGTTCCTGCTCTGAAGTAAATGAGGCGGCAAGCCTAATCAAGGGGCCAGAAGAGGACAATTCACAATGGCGGGGTGATACAGGAAGAGTTCAGATTGGCGTACCAAGTGAGCAATAAATAAGCGCCGATGGAATAATCATCCATTCGGCGCCTCGTTCAACAACCAATAACCGTCAGGAGCCGATGGCCAGATTGGAGACTGTCTCGGTCACATTGATGGCGCCCTGCTCGATCTGTGACATCACGCCACTCACCTCGCCGATCTGCTCCTTGCCACGCTGGGCACTGGTGGCCACCTCATTGATGTTGCCGGTGATCTGGGCCGTCAGTTCGCGGTTTTTCTGAACCACGCTGGCGATCTCGCCGGTCGAGAGGGAGGTGCGCGCAGCCAGCTGACGTACCTCGTCGGCCACCACCGCAAATCCGCGCCCCTGATCGCCAGCCCGGGCGGCCTCGATGGCTGCGTTAAGGGCCAGCAGATTGGTCTGCTCGGCAATACTGCTGATGGTAGATACGATGGCTTCAATGCTTTTCGACTGCTCATTGAGCTGGCCAATCAGACCGGAAGTGCGGCTCACCTGTTCGGAAATGGCGCTGGAGATGGCAACCGATGCCGCCAGCAGTTCAGACCCGGTTTCGGCAAAGCGGGTGGTCTCCTGCGAAATGGTCTGGGCTATGTTGGCCGCCTCGCTCACTGCCTGGGAGCGCTTGATCCGCTCTGTCACCTCACTGGCAAACTTGATCACCTTGACCACCTTGCCGCTCTCATCCTTGATGGGGTTGTAGGTAGCCTCCAGCCAGATCTCGTTGCCGTGGCTGTCACGACGACTGAACAGCCCCGACTTGAGCTGGCCGTGGGCCAGATCGTCCCAGAAGTGAGGTTGCTCGTGATAGAAGCTCTCATCGCAAAACAGCCTGTGATGCTGCCCCTTGAGCTGCGAAAGGGAGTAACCGACGCAGGAGAGGAAATTCTGATTGGCCGTCACAATCTCCCCCTTGGGGGTGAACTCGATAATGGCGAGTGCCCGATCGAGTGCCGAGATGATCGCTTTCTGACGACTCAACTGCTGATAACTCTCGGTGATATCGGAGGCTATCTTGACGACCCTGACCACCTTGCCCTCAACCTTGACCGGGAAGTAGGTAGCCTCCAGCCACAACTCCCTGCCATGTTTGTCAATGCGCTGGTAGATGCCACTGTGGGAATGCCCCTGACGCAACTGTTCCCAAAACTGGGCATAGGAGGATGACTGGGCGTAGTGGGCATCACAAAAGATCCGGTGGTGTTTACCAATCACCTCCTGCTCGCTATAGCCCACCACACTCAGAAACAGCGGGTTCGCCTCGAGGATCTCGCCACTTGGTGTGAAACTGATGGTAGCGACACCGACTTTTACTGCATCAATAAATGCCTGGGCCTGGGCCAACTGCATTTGACACGCTTGTAATTCCGCTTTGAGTTTGAAGTTGAACATCTTGCCCTGCCCCTCTGTTACCTGTTTACAACTACATCACATCTGCATGAACTTTAGACGAGAAAGCAGAGGGATAACGGGGTCCCATCGATTAAGGTGCCAGATCCCACTCCAGATAGGCCGGATTGGCGACAAAGCCGATCCGCTCATAGAGTGGACGCCCCTGCTCGCTGGCATGGAGCCACACCTTTCCCAGCTGACGCGATCTGGCAAAGGCCGTTATGGCATCGAGCAGCGCCGTGGCGATCCCCTGCTGGCGCCATTGTGGCCGCGTATACATGTTGAGCAGATACCCCTCCATCCCCGCCAGATTGCCGGGATAGGGCGGCCGTTCAAACAATGCCAGCGTCCCTGCCGCCACGATCTGTTTGCCGCCCTCCTGCGTATCGGCCTCAGCCAGCCAGGATAGAGCCCTCTCTTCACTCATCGCCCGGGTAAAGTAGTCAAGGGTGGCCTGCCAC
Organism: Aeromonas sp. PI_26; assembly: GCF_027854445.1. Taxonomy (NCBI): domain Bacteria; kingdom Pseudomonadati; phylum Pseudomonadota; class Gammaproteobacteria; order Aeromonadales; family Aeromonadaceae; genus Aeromonas; species Aeromonas sp. PI_26. Next base: position 71,592 of record NZ_JAJNOE010000017.1, on the reverse strand, counting down.
AAGGCCGGGTCTGCCTGCGGCGTCACCAACTCACCGACCTCACAAAACAGCTCCATGCGCAGCGCCACCAGTGTGGGAATATCTGCGGCCCTTGCCTGACGAATGATCATTGGCTGCTCCTTTTCTCTCATGGGAAATTTCGCCGGCCGTCATTATGACAAAGAGCGCCTTGTGGCGCTCTTTGTCATTGGGGAAATCACTGATAAATCAATGGCTGCGACGTGTCAGCCAGTGATCCAGGCTCAGCACACCGCCGCCCCAGATGATAAGGATCAGCAGCATCCAGCCCCACAGCTGGTGATCGTAAAAGCCACCCGCCCAGAGGGTCGGGTAGGAGATCACCGCCATGATATTGAAGCCAAACAGCAGCAAGGCGGCCGGGCGAGTAAAAAGCCCCGCCAGCAGGAAGAGCGGCAACAGCAGCTCGGTCGCCGTACCCAGATAAGCAGCCCACAACCAGGGCAGCAGGGGCACCTGATACTCGGATTCAAACAGATAGAGGGTGGAATCCCACGCCGTCAGCTTGAGCCAGCCTGAAGTGATAAAAACCGAGGCGACCCAAAGCCGCGCCAACAACAGCACACCAGCACTGCTCCAGCGCGGCAAATCACCACTCGAGCTGGCCAGCGCCAGCCATTTGTTTGCCATCATGGCATTACCTCCATATCCACCAGCAGACCAAGGGTTATCAGGCGAGTGAGATGTTCACTGGCCGCAGGGTCGGCCGCAAGCAGATCGACCAGCGCCGTACCAGCGAGACAATCCTGTAGCAGCGCCCACTCACCCGCCGTCAGGGGCAAGGGGGCAACCCGGCAATCCGGCTGTTTCTTCAGTGCCAACCAGACGGGGACATCAAGCACCTCCACCGCTTCACCACAGTGCAGCGCCATCTGCCACAGGGCCAGCACCGGATAATCGCTGGCAACCAGCAGCAGATCCGTGGCTGGCAACAGCCGCAGCCGCTCCCATTGTTGCGGCGATAATGCGGCCAGACGCTCGGCTGGCCAGCAGCGTGATTCCAGCGGCAGCAGACTGGCACGCTCAAGCTGCCATTCGAACTGAGCCAGCGCCTCCAGCCAGGGCAGCCCGGTTGTAGTCGGCAAGCGGGCCAACCATTGGCCAAATCCGGCGCCATAATGCATGACGCTCCCTTCCCTGAGCGGCTCGGCCAATACGAAGCCACGGGCCGCCGCTGCAAAAAAGTCATCCCCGACCATAGCCTTGACGGCGGGATAACTGCTCGCCAGCACCTCGCCAAGGCTCAGGATGAAGTGGTTGCGATAGACCTGCAGCACAGACTCGGCAGAAAAGAGCCGGGAGCTGATGTGAGGGGAAATGGCGTCAGGCACCCCCAGCAGACCATCGGCAAAGTGCTGTTGCAGTTGTGCCAGTTCAGCCATGGGCTACCTCCCGTGGCGCACTCATGGCGCGCGCCTCATCCAGAATGGCACTGGCCTGCGCCGCCTCTGCCTGCAAGACCGGCAGCGGCGGGATCTCGAGGTCCCACTCAATCAGGGTGGGAATGGCCTGCTTGCGGCAGATCTGGCGATAGAGTTCCCAGACCGGCGCCACCACAGGGGCGCTGTGGGTATCGATATAGAGGGAGCCTTCCGGCAGCTGCTTCTCGGTATAACCGGCCAGATGGATCTCCCCGACGGTGGCGAGATCGATCGCCGCCAGATACTCATCGCAAGAGAAACCGTGATTGAAGGCACTGACATAGAGATTGTTGAGGTCGAGCAGGATGCCGCACTCGCTGCGCTGCTGCAGCTCGGCCAGAAATTCCCACTCGCTCATCTCTCCGGCCAGTTGCAGATAAGAGGATGGATTTTCAATCAACATGCGGCAACCCAGGGTCTGTTGTACCTGCTGGATCTTGTCGCTCATGTTGCGCAGGGAGGCTCGGGTATAGGGCACCGGCAGCAGATCGTTGAAGTAACGCCCGCCAATGCTGCCCCAGCTGAGATGTTCGGAGATCCGTACCGGTTTTATCGCCGCGGCCAGTGTCGACAACTGCTGCAGATGGTGCGGATCGAGCGGGTCGGCAGAACCGAGGGACATACCAACGCCGTGAAGACTGACGGGGTAGTGCTGCGCCAGTTCGGCGAGCACCTGAAAACCGTGACTGTGCCGTTCGAAGTAATTTTCACTATGCACCTCCAGCCAACCAACTGCCGGCAGGGTTTGCCGGATCTCGTCGTAATGGGGATTGCGTAATCCGATACCAATCAAAGGGTTCATCGCAAGACTCGCTTTCGCCAATCAGAGAAGATGCAGGGGGCGACCCGTTGGCCATCCCCCCTGCCCGATGTCTCTTACTTGGGTTGCAGCGAACCGCCGACCAGCTTCTCGCACAGCCCTTTGGGCATCACCACAAAGGCATCACCCTGAGCATCTTCCTTGGCAGTACCGGCGCAGGAGCTGCTCTTGGTCGCACAGTCATTTTTGCTGGCCTTGACCACGCCGTAGCACTTCTCCTTTTCATCGGCAGCCATGGCTGGTGCCGCGATAAATTGGGCGCCCAGCGCCAGCAGACCGGTCATGGCGGAGGCGATAGCAGTGCTTTTTTTAACATTCATGTTCATGTTCCTTTTGATGTCGTTGGATGTTGCTGATATCCCCGATTTGTCGCAACCGGGTACCTGCAATAGAACCGGCAAACGGGATATTCCCTTTCAAAAAAAACACAAAAAGAGTTAAAAAACCCAAAGGCAGACACTCAATTAATTGATTTTAAACAGCTATTTCATCATTAGAAATTTCTCGACGACCACCCATTAATGAACGAGTAAAGTGCCATATGGTGCTTTCATCCCGTTAATCTTCTTCACTGCTTCCATCAAAAGAGATGTGTCAGACATAAAAAAGCCCCGCCAACAGGCAGGGCTGGATGCAACTTTAAAGAAACAATAAATAAACAATCGGAGTGGTGTTGGGAGCCAGGAGTTGCGGCAAGCAGATAGAAAAAGAGACAGCTTTGGCTGTCTCTTTTTGCACATGGTGCGAATGGGGTTTAGTAGAAGATCCGCTCGCCACGCTCGCTCATTTTGAGCCACACCGGTTTGGTGCTGGTTTTATTCCAGATCCGGTGCAGATAGCTGTAGAAGCGGGCACGATCGCTGCGAAACAGCATCACGGGGAAAGCCAGAATGCCCACCAGCAATACATAAATGCGACGAAGAATAATCTGAGTCAGAGAAAAGGGATGAAACATGATGTAACTCCTTACTGGTAAGACCACTGAGCAAAGATTACCCCACTCCATGTAGGATTACTACATCACCAACGCATTTTTTTATAAAAAAATGGTGAAAAACGGGAAATACTGAAAACGGGTTACGTCATTAACCAACAGTTAACAAACTTGCGAAAATCGTGCGCTTTGCCACAGTTATCAGGGGAAAAACATGCAGTAGGGAGACACGCATGAAACTGCCGGAAGTGGCACTGCTGGTGCTGATGGTTGCCCTGACACGGGCACAACTGGAGGAGTGGCAACTGAATCGGGAAGATGCCATCGTGCTGGCCGAACGGGGCGTACCCACCGTCAGCCTGTGGCAATGCGGCACACTGAAGCAACGGATTGCGGATCTCAACCAGCACAGTGCCGAGGTGCAGTTTCAATATCGGGGGCAAAACATGGCGGATGTGAGCCACTATCTCGAGCGCGAGTGGAAACAGGCTGGCTGCGAACAGTTACTGGTACAGCAAGGATACTGACCAAGGCTCAGACTCGAAGAGTGATGATTGAGATAAACAGAGAAAAGATGGAGGCACGTTCCGGAGTCGAACCGGACTAAACGGATTTGCAATCCGCTGCATAACCGCTTTGCTAACGCGCCATGCTGACAAGACTGATTGCCTTGAAAGTGAGTTCCATCGTTGGTGCGATGGAAAATTGGAGCGGGAAACGAGACTCGAACTCGCGACCCCGACCTTGGCAAGGTCGTGCTCTACCAACTGAGCTATTCCCGCGTTACTGCTTTCGTGCCAGTTGCCTGACAACGAGGCGCATTATACGTACCACGAGCGCCAGCACAACCCCTTTTTCGCAATTTTAACCCTGATGCAGACTGTTTGCTCAGGGTTTAAACGCCTTGCTGCATTTTTCTCCAGCCAGCTGTGACCCACCAAGCGAATTTGGGATAAAGTCGTTGAAATGATTACGCTTTCGTTCGAGACTTGAGCGGCTTAATAACCGGATTCTCAATTGAAAATCACAAGATGAAATGGATCTTCACGCTTCGTGGGCTCAGGCCGCAGTTAATGCTGGCTTTTTTCATGTTGGGCATGGTGCCCTTTTTGGTCATCACCCTCTTCTTCCTATACAGCCACGGCAAGGATCTCACCACCCAGACCTCCAACCATCTGGTCTCCGTCCGTAATATCAAGAAGAGTCAGCTCGAGGATTACTTCAACAACCTCAAAGAGCAGATCATCAACTTCTCCCAGCAGGATTTTGCCGGCAACAGTATCGGCCGTTTCTATGGCTTTACCGGCGCCTTCGAGAAGTTGGGCACCACACCGCAGGAGGCCCGCAGCCGTGCTCAGGCCCGCTATCTGCCCGGCTCCTGGGATCAACTGCGCAAACCGGACAGTCAGGTGGAGATCGAACCCTCCATCACGGCGCTTATCCTCGCCGACGAGATGTATGGCCGGGTGCACCAGCGCTTTCATCGCGGCTATGCCGACATGGTGCGCAAGTCCAACTACAGCGACATCTTTCTGGTGGACCTCAACGGTGATGTGGTCTATTCGGTCACCAAGCACCCTAACTTTGCCACCAATCTGCTCTCCGGCCCCTATCAGGGCAGTGGCTTGGGCCAGACCTTCGCCAAGATCAAACGCCGCCTCGATGGTGGCCAGAAACCGCAGCAGATCTTCGAATTCACCGATTTTGGCCGCAACGAGCTGACCGGGCAGGTAGTCGCCTACATGGCGGCCCCCGTGATGCAGTACGACTATGTGCGCGGGGTGGTGATTTTCGAGCTGCTGCCGGACAAGCTCAACCAGATCATGGCGGAGCGGGAGGGGCTGGGCGAGACCGGCGAAACCATCCTGATCGGCCCCGACAAGCGGATGCGCGCCGATGCCTGGCTGGCACCGGAGTTCAGCGTCGAGAACAGCTTCAGCCCCAATTTCCGGCCGCTGCAAACGCCCCTCATCACCAAGACGCTCTCCGGCGAGCAGGGGGTCGGGCTGTTCCGCTCCTATCAGGATGACGAGGTGCTGGCCGCCTACACCCAGGTGAAGGTATTCGACACCGAGTGGGCGTTTATTGCCGAGATCTCCACCCGGGAAGCCTATGCCCCGATCCGCCAGCTAGAAACCCTGGTGATTGTGCTGGGCGCGGGCTCGGTGCTGCTTCTGATCCTTTTCTCCCGCTGGCTCTCCCACTCCATCACGGCGCCGCTGCGCTCCCTGACCGAAGCGGCCGAGCAGGTTGCCGACGGTGCGCTGGATCACCCCATCGCCATCGAGCGCACCGGCGATGATATCGACCGGCTGGCCGAGGCGTTTCGCCATATGCAGCGCTCGGTGAAAGACAAGATCGAACTGATCGAACAGCAGACCCAGGAGCTGCAACAGCAGGTCAAGCTGACCCACAAGCAGAACCTCAGCCTGCAGCAGGCGGACAAGCTCAAGGATGAACTGCTGGCCAACACCTCCCACGAGCTGCGCACCCCCATTCACGGCATCAAGGGGATGGCCGAGTCCATGCTCGCCAGTCAGCAGGATTTGACCGAAGGGCAGCAAAAGCAGCTCGGCCTCATCATCAAGAGCGCCGACGGCCTGGCCCGTCTGGTGGACGATCTGCTGGACTACCACCAGATGCGCTACGGCCAGCTGGAGATCCACTCCCAGCCCGTCTCATCCAAGGGGGTTATCCGGCTGGTGCTGGATCTCTGCCAGCATCTGGTGCAGGCCAAACCCCTCACTCTGGTGGATATCAGCCCGGCCGAACTGCCGCCGGTGCTGGCCGACGAGCAGCGGCTCGAACAGGTGCTCTACAACCTGGTGGGTAACGCCATCAAGTACACGCCGCAGGGCAAGGTGGTGCTCAGTGCCATCGTCGAGAACAACTTCCTGCGCATCAAGGTCACCGACACCGGCATCGGCATCGCCCCCGACCATCTGGAACATATCTTCGAGCCGCTGGTACAGATGAGCCCGGAGGTAAGCAAGCAGGGAGCCGGCCTTGGCCTCTCCATCACCCGCCAGCTGGTGCACCTGATGGGGGGCGAGCTGTTTGTCGAGAGCGAGCCGAGCGTTGGCTCTACCTTCGCCTTTACCCTGCCCCTTGCCACCGGCAAAGCGGCCAATCTGACTCTCGACAGCCGCCAGATCGAGCATCAGCTGGTGCGCCAGCAACCGCTGATCCTGCCTGACTGGGAGAGCGACGATCTGCCCCCTCCCCCCGAGGATGCGCCGCTCATTCTGGTGGTGGATGACGAGCCCATCAACCTGCACATCCTGCGCCATCTGCTGCAGCCCTGCGGCTACCGCATTCTGCCCAGCAGCGATGGCCACGATGCGCTGGCCAAGCTGGCCGAGGAGCCGGTGGACCTCATCCTGCTCGATGTGATGATGCCCACCCTCTCCGGTTTTGACGTCTGCCGTCGCCTGCGCCAGCAGCACCCGAAAGATATGCTGCCGGTGCTGCTGCTCACCGCCCTCAACCAGCCCAAGGATATCGAGGAGGGCTTCGGGGCCGGAGCCAACGACTATCTGGTCAAACCCTTCTGCAAAGAAGAGCTGTTTGCCCGGGTCAAGGCACTGCTGGAGGCCAAGGCCGGACGCGCCTCGCTGGTAGAGAACCGGCTATTGAAGCAGGAGATCGAACATCGCCTCACCCTGCAGGATCGACTGCATCAGGATCAGCAGCGCCTGCTGACCCTGCTCGGCGAAGGGGCCGACCCCATGATCTTTATCGACGAGCAGGGCACAGTGCTGTTTGCCTCCCGGGTGATGGCACGCCTGCTGGGGCAGGAGCCGGAAGCCATGGAGGGGCAGCCCCTCAATGAGTGGCTCGCCACCCCGCTGCAACAGCAGTGGCCCGACCTCGCCAGCGAGCGGGAACACAATCTGGAGTTTCTGGTGGCCGGGCAAAAAGATGTGCTCAACGCCCGTGCCCTGCCCATCGCGCTCGGAGGACAGGCCGCTTTCGCCCTCACTCTGAGTACCGAGCTGCGTCAGGATGAGAACCGGGTAATGGCGCTGGAGAACGCCCTCAAGAACCTCTCGCGGCAAGCTATCATCGAAGATGAACAGCTGCTGGGTGAGCTGAGCCGCCTGGGTGGCGAGTTCCGTTCGCTGGCCGACGACCTCATTCGCCAGCAGGATGACGAGCCGCTGCGCCGTGCGCTGGTAGAGACCATGCAGCTCACCCTGGATGCCTGGCAGCAGGGGACCGGCAAGGGCAAAATCGTGCTGGCGGAGAAGAGCAAGCTGTGGCGGGTCTATATGGACAGATCCAGCCCGCAGACCCGCACCCTCGACAAATACCTGAGTCTGGACACCCTCCCCAAGTCGCCACGCTGGAAGACGGTCGTGGCCACCACCGAGTATGTGCTGGGCCACTGCCCGCTCAATGACCACCAGCGCCAGCAGTTGCAGCACAGCGCCCAGACCCTGCGTCAACTCGCCAACCGCAAACCGTGACACGGTGCCCTAAACGGGCGCCGGATCACAATTGGCAATCTGGTTTCTTTTTATGCAAAACAAAGCTCCGCCCGACCCCGAAACCGAGAGCAGATCCAATTCACAAATTTGTCATATACGCCATTTTCACAGCCACTTTCTACGCGAGAGTAAATAACGCAAACAAATGATTCTAAACAGATAAAAAAACATTTTGACGAGATTGACGTAACACCGTCAATTTTTACGAAAACAACGAAATCAATAGTTGTTGTTTTCCTGTTAATTCTGGTTTGCTTAGGGCGTTGGAAAACAGAACGACAAAGGTTAGACACCTGACCAACACAGAGGGCCGATTTCATCAGCATGCGAAACCGGTGCTCACACAAAACAAGGCGAACCCTCGGGAATGCCAAAAAATAAGAAAGGAAAACATATGCTTGCCAAAGTATCCAAAATCTCTACCGCTGTAATGCTGGGAACCATGATGCTTGCCGGTGCCGCCGGTAACGCCATGGCCGCAGAAAATAAAACCGTGCTGACCATGGTCGCACAGCAGGAAACCGCCTGGGTCAAGAACTTCAACCCCTTCCTGCAAGCGGGCTTGCTGCACACCACCCGTCACTTCATCTATGAACCGCTGGTGATCTTCAACGATATGCAAGGGGGCAAACCCGTCTATCGTCTGGCCACCAACTATGCGTTCAGCGATGACCTGAAATCCGTCACCTTCGATCTGCGTGACGGCGTGAAGTGGTCTGACGGCGAAGCCTTTGATGCCGATGACATCATCTTCTCCTTCAATCTGGTCAAGGCCAACAAGGCGCTGGATGAGCGCTCAATCTGGACCCAGATCAAAAGCGTCGAGAAGCTGGCCCCCAACAAGGTCAAATTCGACCTGACCGAGGTCAACACCAACGTGGTGAACGATCTGGTGCTGGTACCCATAGTGCCGGAGCATCAGTGGAAATCGGTGAAAGATCCGGTTGCCTTCACCAACGACAAGCCGGTTGGTACTGGCCCCTTCACCGAAGTGGACAACTTCTCCGCCCAGCTCTATACCCAGTGCCGCAACCCGCACTACTGGGATAACGCCAACCTCGCCATCGACTGTATCCGCATGCCACAGATGGCCACCAACGATCAGGTGCTGGCTGCTGTCATGAAGGGTGACATCGACTGGTTCGGCTCCTTCGTGCCGGATATCGAGCGTCTCTACGTCGGCAACGATCCGAAGAACAACAAATACTGGTTCCCGGCCTCCGGTACCGTGGCGTTCAACGTCAACTTCCAGACCAAGAACCCGGGCAACCACGAAGCCTTCAACGACATCAACTTCCGCCGCGCCTTCTCCATGGCGATGGACCGCCAGTCCATGGTGGATATCGCGGGCTACGGTTACCCCACCGTCAACGAGTACCCGTCAGGTCTGGGCAAAGCCTTTGACTCCTGGAACAACCCGGAAGTGGACAAGAAGTACGGCAAGTACAACAAGTTCGATCTGGAAGGGGCCAAGGCACTGCTGAAAGAGGCTGGCTATAAGGATTGTGACGGCGACAAGTTCCTCGACACCCCAAGCTGCAAAAAGATCGAGTTCAAGGTACTGGTACCGAACGGCTGGACCGATTGGGTCAACACAGTACAGATCGGTGTAGAAGGGCTGCAGGCACTGGGTCTGAACGCCAAGACCGCCACCCCGGAAGCGACCGTCTGGACCGAGAACCTGATCACCGGTGACTTCGACGTCGCCCTGCAGGGTTACTTTGCCGGTGCCAACCCGCACAAGTACTTCGAGACCGCGTTCCACTCCCGCAACATGGGTGACCGTGGCAACCGCTTCGCCGCGCCCCGTTACAAGGACCCCGAGCTCGACAAGCTGATCGATGACTTCACCCAGACCGCCGATGCGGCCAAGCAGAAGGAGATCATGTTCGCCATCCAGGATCGTGTTGGTGCCAACCAGACCATCATTCCGGTCTTCAACAACCCGACCTGGTATGAGTACAGCACCAAGCGCTTCAACGGCTGGTTCAGCGCTGATAACCCGGTAGCCAAACCTCAGCTCCACCCGGACACCCCTGAGCGTCTGCTGCACGTGTTGTCCCTCAAGCCAAACAGCTAAACAATCCCGGCCCCCTGCGGGGGGCCATCTTCCCCGTTAATCCCCTTCTTGCCCGGCACCGCCAGGGTTGGGGAGCTATACCCGACGCGGGGCAGACTTGCAGTAAAAGGTACTATCATGGGATTCATACTGAGACGCTTTTCCTTCTATCTGGTTGCCTTTCTGGTAGCCGCCACCATCAACTTCCTGTTACCCCGAGCCATGCCAGGGGATCCTGTCTCCGTGATGTTTGCCCGCGCTGGCGCCATGATGGAACCCGCCGCCCTGGAAGCCCTCAAAGCCACCTTCGGCTTCGTCGACGGCCCCATCGGCACCCAGTTTCTCACCTATGTGAAGAGTGTCTTTACCTGGGATCTCGGCACCTCGGTGCGCTTCTACCCGCAGCAGGTCTCTGACGTGCTGGGCCGTGCCATCGGCTGGACCCTGTTTCTGGTCGGCACCTCCACCATCTTGAGCTTCTCCCTAGGTTCCATCGTCGGCATCTTCGCCGCCTGGTATCGCGGTGGCCGGATGGACAGCATTCTCTCCCCGCTCACCCTGGTGATGCAGGCCATTCCGCCTGTGGTGGTCTCCCTGCTCGCCCTGTTCCTGTTCGGGGTCAGCCTCGAGTGGCTGCCCATCGGCTACGCCTACAGCCCGGAGATCAAGGCTGACTGGGGCTGGGAGCACATCAAGAGCATCATGACCCACGCCATCATGCCGGTGCTGACCCTGGCCGTGGTACAGGTGGGGGGCTTTCTTATCACCATGCGCAACAACATGATCAACCTGCTGGGCGAGGATTACATCACCATGGCCAAGGCCAAGGGACTCTCCAACAACCGGGTGATCTTCAACTACGGCGCCCGCAACGCCATTCTGCCCAGCGTCACCGCCCTCTCCATGGCGCTCGGCTTCGTTATCGGTGGCTCCCTCATCACCGAGGTGATCTTCAACTATCCCGGCCTGGGCCTGACCCTCTATCAGGGCATTCTGGCCCGCGACTACCCGCTCATTCAGGGGCAGTTGCTCATCATGACCATCACCATGCTCAGCTTCAACTTCCTGGCCGACGTGCTCTACGTCTTCCTGGATCCCCGTCTGCGTACAGGAGGCAAATAAGATGCGTATGCCGACCATTCTAAAAATCCTGCTGGGCAACAAGAAGGCTGCCTGTGGCCTTGCCATCGTGGTTGCCTTCGTGCTGATGGCCCTCTTTGCCCCCATTCTGGCCAGCAACGAGCCGACCAAGCGGGTGGCTCGCCCGCACCAGCCGCCCAGTGCCGAGTTCGTGATGGGTTCCACCCGCATGGGCCACGACATCTGGGCCCAGTTCACCAACGGCGCCCGTATCTCGCTGCTGGTGGGCTTCAGCGCAGGCCTGCTGGTCTGCACCCTCGCCGTCGCCATCGGCATCACCGCCGGTTACTTCGGGGGTCTGGTGGATGAGTGCCTCACCTTCCTGATGAACGTGGTGCTGGTGATCCCCAACCTCCCCTTGCTACTGGTGCTGGCGAGCTTTATCGGGGAGGCGTCACCGGCGGTGATTGCCGTGATAATAGGGTTGACCTCGTGGGCCTATGGCGCGCGGGTCATCCGCGCCCAGACTCTGGCGCTGCGCGAGAAGGAGTTCGTCATCGCCGCCGAAGTGCTGGGTGAGCCGGCCTGGCGCATCATTCTGGTGGAGATCCTGCCCAACCTCATCTCCATCATCGGGGTGAGCTTTATCGGCTCCATCATCTACGCCATCGTCACCGAAGCGACCCTGGAGTTCCTGGGGCTCGGCGACCCGACCGTGGTGAGCTGGGGCATCATGCTCTACAACGCCCAGACCTCCAGCGCCATTCTGGTCGGCGCCTGGTGGGAGATCCTGGCGCCCTGCTTTGCCATCGCCACCCTGGGTGCCGGTCTGGCCCTGCTCAACTTCGCCATCGACGAGATTGCCAACCCGCAGCTGCGCTCCCACAAAGGGTTGAGCCGCTGGAAGAAACTTGCCACCCCGGTCGCCACACCACTCTCTGCCGCACAGGAGAAGACAGCATGAACAAGCATCCCCTGCTGTCAGTACGCAATCTTTGCGTCGACTACATCACCGAAAATGGCGACGTGCGCGCCGTCAACTCGGTGAGCTTCGATATCAGACAGGGCGAGATCTTCGGTCTCGCCGGTGAGTCGGGCTGCGGCAAATCCACCGTCGCCTTCTCGGTGGCCCGGCTGCACAAGCCGCCCGCCTACATCAGCGGTGGCGAGATCCTGTTCAAAGGGGAGAACATCCTCCATTACGGTGACGAGCGGCTGCGCTCCTACCGCTGGCAACAGGTGTCGGTGGTGTTCCAGTCCGCCATGAACGCCCTGAACCCTGTGTTGCGGATGGAGGAGCAGTTCTGCGACGTGCTGCTGGCCCACAACCCCGGCATGACCCGTTACGAGGCGATCAAGCGCGCCCAGGAGCTGCTCACCATCGTCGATATCCACCCGAGCCGGCTCAAGGATTACCCGCACCAGTTCTCCGGCGGCATGCGCCAGCGGCTGGTGATTGCCATCGCCATGGCGCTCAACCCCGAGCTGCTCATCATGGATGAGCCGACCACGGCGCTCGATGTGGTGGTACAGCGGGAGATCCTGCAGAAGGTCTATGCCCTGAAAGAGAAGTTCAACTTCTCCATTCTGTTCATCACCCACGACCTCTCCCTGATGGTGGAGTTCTGCGATCGCATCGGCATCATGTATGCCGGTGAGCTGGTGGAGGTGGCTCCTTCCAAGGCGATCCTGACCGCGCCGCTGCACCCCTATACCAGAGGGCTCGGCAACTCCTTCCCGCCCCTGCACGGGCCGAAGAAGGTGCTGGAGGGGATCCCGGGCACACCGCTCAACCTGCTGGAGGTGCCGGTCGGCTGCCGCTTTCAGGCACGCTGTGGCAAGGTGCACGATCGCTGCCGTCAGGAGTACACCAGATTGGCCGAGATCCGCCCCGGGCAACAGACCGCCTGCCACCTCTATGAGGAGCAGGGACTGCAACAAGATTCCGTGATCTATCTGGACAAGGCCGCTGGCTGTTAAGGATGTCTGTCATGCAAATCGCCAAAACCGATGCACCCATCATCGAAGTCCAGCACCTCTACAAGGACTTCCCCATCAACTCCAATGCCATCAAGAGTGGCAAGATGCGGGCCCTCTCCGACATCACCTTCAACCTGCACCGGGGCCGCGCCCTGGCGGTGGTCGGAGAGTCGGGCTCCGGCAAGAGCACCATCGCCAAGATCATCGCCAAGATGTACAAGCTCAGTGCCGGGCGCATTCTCTATCGCGGCCACGATCTGGAGGAGTTCAACAAGGGCACCGCCCTGCTGGACTATCGCCAGAGCGTGCAGATGGTGTGGCAAGATCCGTTCGGTTCGCTCAACCCGACCCATACCATCTATCACCACATCGCCCGCCCCCTGCTGCTGCACAGCAAGGTGATCGACAAGAAAGAGCTGCCCGACATGGTCTACGCCCTGCTGGAGAAGGTCGGACTGACCCCCGCCAAGGCGACGGCGGCCAAGTATCCGCACCAGCTCTCCGGCGGCCAGCGCCAGCGGGTCAACATCGCCCGCAATCTGGCGGTGGAGGCGGAAGTGGTGCTGGCGGACGAGCCCACCTCCATGCTCGACGTCTCCATTCGCATCGGCATCCTCAACCTGATGGAGCAGATGAAGAATGAGCTCGGCGTCTCCATGCTCTACATCACCCACGACATCGCCACCGCCCGCTATGTGGCGGAAGATCTGGCTGTCATGTATGTAGGGCACATGGTGGAGTGGGGTGAGGTGGACGAGATCCTGCACCACCCGCAGCACCCCTACACCCAGCTGCTCATCTCGGCGGTGCCAGACCCGGAGAAGAGTATCCACGCCGAGTTGGAAGGGGGCCGCAAGGGGGAGATCCCGCTCTGGACGCCGGAATCCTGCGGTTGCCCCTTTGCCGGGCGCTGCAATCAGACGATGCCCCGCTGCAAGGAGGCGCTGCCCCCCATCACCAAGCTTGCCGACAACCACTTCGTGCGCTGCTACCTCTACGAGTGAGGGTGAGCCTTAGACCGGCCGGACAGCACAGTCCGGCCATGCCTCGATACGGGGCGGCCACAGCCCCGTGATGTGCCTCACCGCCCGGCGGTGAACCACAGGAGTAATACCTTGATGGAACTCTTGATCAATCAGGTGGGCTACGAGTGCGACGGACACAAGGTCGCCCTGTTGCAAACCTCCCCCGCCCCTGATCTCAGCGGCTATGTCGGGCTGCAACGCCTTGATGATGGCCAGATCCTGTTTGAAACCCCGCTGCAACCGGCTGGCAGCGTCCCAGGCTGGCAGGGCCGCGCTTACTGGCGCGCCGACTTCTCCGCCTTCAAGGAGCCCGGCGACTATCGGCTGGAGGCGATCACTGCCCAAGGCATAGTCCGCTCCACCCGTTTTGCCATCGGCCAGGATCTGCTGGCCAGCCGCTGTCTCTCCGATGTCATTCACTACTTCAAGGGGCAGCGCGCCAGCGGCACCTTTGATCGGGCCGACCGCAGCGCCCGCCTGTTTGGCACCGACCAGCACAAAGATGTGCACGGCGGCTGGTTCGATGCCAGCGGCGACATGAGCAAGTACCTGAGCCACCTCTCCTACGCCAACTACCTCAACCCCCAGCAGACCCCCATGGTTGTGTGGGCCCTGCTCAAGTGCCGGGAACTGCTGGCCCCGCGCCGCGATATCGACGGGGTGAACCTCTGCAAGCGGCTCAATGACGAGGCGCTGCACGGCGCCGATTTCCTCTGCCGGATGCAGGATGAGTCGGGCTTCTTCTTCATGACCCTGTTCGACAAGTGGAGCAAGGATCCCGCCCAGCGCGAGCTGTGCGCCTATGCCACCCAGCAGGGGCTCAAGTCCGCCAACTGGCAGGCGGGTTTTCGCCAAGGGGGCGGCATGGCCATCGCCGCGCTGGCCCGCGCCGCCCGCGAGAGCGTCAGTGGCGACTTCGATGCCAGCCGCTACGCCGAGGCAGCCAAACGCGGCTACCTGCATCTGTGCGAACACAACCTTGCCTACCTCGATGACGGGGTCGAGAACATCATCGACGACTACTGCGCCCTGCTGGCGGCGGTAGAGCTGACCCGCACCTTCGGCGCCGAGTGGCTGAATGAGGCGAGAGCTCGTGCCAGCAAGCTCTGTGCCCGCCAGCGCTCCCATCCTGAGCTGGGTCACTACTGGTCGGCCAACGAGGATGGCTCGCGCCCCTACTACCACGCCGCTGAGGCGGGTCTGCCGGTACTGGCGCTGCTGGAATATCTGGGCGTAGAGCCGGATCAGGAATACAAGGCCAGGGTACAAACCGTGGTGGAGCAGGCGCTGGCCGCCGAGCTGGCGCTCTGTGCCCGCGCGGGCAACCCCTTCTCCCTCGCCCGCCAATATGTGAAAGGGGTGGATGAAGCGCCGCGCGTCAGCTTCTTTATGCCCCACAACAACGAATCCGGTTACTGGTGGCAGGGAGAGAATGCCCGCCTCGCCTCTCTGGCGGCCATGGCCTTTGCTGGCGCCCGTCACTTCCCCCGCCAGAGCCAGCCGCTGCTCACTTACGGTCAGCGCCAACTCGACTGGATCCTCGGGCAAAACCCCTTCAACGCCTGCATGCTGGCGGGCCACGGCATCAACAACCCCGCCTATACCGCCGGGTATCCCAACGCGCAGGGGGGGATCTGCAACGGCATCACCTCAGGGTTTGATGACGAAAACAACGTGGCCTTTATTCCGGAGGAGTACAAGGATCGGTTGGATCAGAACTGGCGCTGGGGCGAGCAGTGGATCCCCCACGCTGCCTGGTTTGCTTTGGCTATCAGCTGGCAGAGTGCGCAGGGAAATGGAGGTCGCCATGATTGAGTTCTGGGTAGGCGTCGATGGCGGGGGCACCCACACCCGCGCCCGCATTAGGGATCGGGCGGGCAAACTGCTCGGAGAGGGGCGTTCAGCCGGCTCCAATCTGGAGCTGGGCATCCCCCATGCCCACGCCAATGTGCTGGGCGCCATCGCCAGCGCCCGCCTTGCCGCCGGGATCGCTATCGAGTGCGAACAACAGATGGGGGTCGGGCTGGCGCTCGCCTCCGCCGAGCTGGCCGACTGCTATCACGCCCTGCTCGAGATGCCCTTCCCCTTTGCCAGCGTCAGGCTCACCTCCGATGCCTTCGGTGCCTGCCTCGGCGCCTTTGGCGGCCGTGAGGGGGCCATTCTGATCGCAGGTACCGGCTCGGTGGGGCTGGTCTATCAGGAGGGGCAGATCCGCACCTGCTCCGGCCGCGGCTTCCCCATTTCAGACATAGGTAGCGGCGCCTGGCTGGGGCTGCGCGCCATCCAGCAATCCCTGCTCTGCCACGACGGCATTCTGCCCCCCAGCACCCTCGCCATCCGCCTGATGGACCGCTTCAAGCGGGATCAGGCCGAAGTGGTACGTTGGGCCACCCGCGCCATTCCGGCGGACTATGGCCACTTTGCCCCCTGGGTATTCGATGCCGCCAGCGATGGTGACGAGCTCGCCAATCAGCTGCTGGACGAAACTTGCGAACAACTGCGGATCCTGCTGGAGGGGATGACCCAGCTCGGAGCCAGACAGATCGCCCTGCTGGGGGGGATTGGCACCCGCCTCGCTCCCCGTCTCGGCCAGCTCAACCTGATCCCCCCCCAGGCAGATGCGCTCGATGGCGCCATCCTGTTTGCCCAATCAGAGGATTTTCCATGTCTACACCCCTGATCCACACCCAGGTAGCCCGGCGTGACGGCGAGGATGTCTGGTTCACCTTCACCCTCTCCCGCATGCCTGATACCAAGTGGAAGCTGCACTTCTGTCTGGCTCGCCATATCGACCCCGACTCCTTGCAAGGGGGCGAGCTGGAGCGCCAGAGCGGCAGCTACAAGGTGATTGTCCCAAAAACTGGCAGCTGCGAGCTGCGCTTTTGCTGCCGCCAGACCCCCATCAAGAAGCTCTCCGACATGCCGCAGGGCTTCTTTCTCAGCCTGCCGGAGGCCACCACGGGTGCCCAGCTGCTGCCGGTGACGCTGGCCGCTCAGGATCTCGGACTGGAGAACCCGCCGGTAACCCGCCCCGACCTGCCGGATGTCGAGCCGCTGCCCGGAATCGTGCCGCAACCGGCCCATCTGGTACTGCTGGAGGGGAACTTCCGGTTGGCCGAGCGAGCTCATGTCAGCGCTCCCCGTGATGTGCCGAAATTGCTGGCCCACTTCAACGAACTCACATCGCTGGCGCTGGAGCAGGATCACGATGCAGAAATCCGGCTGACCGAGGCCAAACTGGCACCCGAAGCCTACCAACTCACCATCACGCCGCAGGAGGTAGTGATTGCCGCCGCCGACGAACCGGGCTGGCGTCATGGGCTGGTCACGCTGGCCCAGTGGTATTTGCAACATGGCGAGAGCCTGCCCTGCGTCACGCTGGAGGATGCCCCGCGCTTTGGCTTTCGCGGCATTTTTCTCGACTGCGCCCGCCACTTCCACACCCCGGCCACCATCAAGCGCCTGCTCAAGCTGATGAGCCTCTACAAGTTCAACCGCTTCCACTGGCATCTGACCGATGACGAGGGGTGGCGACTCGAGATCAAGGCCTTCCCGGAGCTGACCGACGTGGGTGCCTGGCGCGGCCACGATCTGGCGATCGGCCCCCAGCTCAGCGGCGGCGCCGAACCCTATGGCGGTTACTACACCCAGAGCGAGGTGAAGGAGCTGGTGAGCTATGCCGGTGAGCTCGGCATCACCGTCATTCCCGAGATCGACATCCCGGGCCACTGCCACGCCGCCATCAAGGCGCTGCCCGAGCTGCTGATCGAAACGGCGGATCACTCCCGCTACCGCTCGGTTCAGCATTTCGATGACAACGTGCTCAACCCCGCCCTGCCTGGCACCTACCGCTTTCTGGAGGCAGTGCTGGACGAGGTATGCGAGCTCTTTCCCGGCCCGCAGATCCACATGGGGGGTGACGAGGTGCCGACCGGGGTCTGGACCGACAGCCCCGCCTGCCAGCAGCTGATGGTCGATCAGGGCTACGCCGACTGCCGCGAGCTGCAGGGCCATCTGCTGCGCCACTGCCAGCGCTATCTGGCCGCCAGAGGCAAACAGATGATCGGCTGGGAGGAGATCCTGCATGGCGACAAGGTGAGCCGCAAAGCGGCCATCTGTGCCTGGACCAGCTTTCAGGCGGGGTTGGATGCTGCCGCAGCCGGTTATCCTGTGGTGATGGCGCCCGCCCAGTTCCTCTATCTGGATCTCGCCTGGAGCGCCGATATTCATGAACCCGGCCTCTACTGGGCGGGGACCCTCAATCTGGAGCAGATCTACTCGTGTGACCCTGCCCCAGCCGATTTCCATGCCAACGATAACATCCTCGGGGTGCTGAGCCCCTTGTGGTCAGAATTGATCACCAGCCGTGATCGTCTCGACTACATGTTGTTCCCGCGTATGCTGGCCACGGCCGAGGTGGCCTGGAGCGATCCCGCCCACAAGGGCTGGGAGCACTTCGCCGCCCGCCTGCCGGGTCAGCTGCAGATCCTCGATCAGTTGCAGGTGCGCTACCGGATGCCACAGAGGTAATGTTGTCTCTACTTTGGCGGCCAATTGGCCGCCTTTTTTACGATTAACCAACAAAACATCAACTTCCCCCTACCATTCATCCGCCATTATTGGCAAAATCCAGCCCCCAATGAAGCTGGTCTGCCTCCTGCTGGCGCGAGCCTGCGGCCACCTCCAGATCTGCCACAATAACAACGACAACATTATCAACAAGAACATCGGAGCGTATTCCTATGGCCCGCAGAGACGTCCATACCCTGGATAGCGAAGTGGAGTTTCCTGCCGACGTACAACTGGTCTCCACCACTGACCTGCGCGGGGTGATCACCTACGCCAACCCGGCCTTTTGCGAAATCGCAGGCTACACGGTCGATGAACTGGTGGGACACAACCACAATCTGGTACGCCACCCCGACATGCCCAAGGCCGCCTTCGCCGATCTCTGGGCCCGCCTCAAGGAGGGCAAACCCTGGCGCGGTATGGTAAAAAACCGCTGCAAGGATGGCCGTTACTACTGGGTAGATGCCTATGTGACCCCCATCTATGAAGGCAACAGGATCAGCGGCTACCAGTCGGTACGCTGCAAGCCCGAGCCCCAATTCAAGCGCATCGCCGCTCAGACCTACCAGGCACTGCTCAAGGCCGAGCGCGGCAACAGCAGCAACCTCCCCTCTCTTGCCAAAGTACGCACCCCGGCCATTACCCTGCTGCTGCTCGGCCTGATGGGCTGGACCTTCGCCAGCCAAGGGGCCATGACCGTCCTGCTGATGCTGCTGCCCCTGTTGCTTATTGGCGGAGCCTACTGGCGCGAGCTCTTTGCCCTGCCCCACTATCTGCAGAAACTGGGCCGTGAATATGACAGTCTGACCCGGCTGGTCTACTCCGGTGACAACCCCGGCGCCATTGCCGATTTTCATATCAAGATGCTGCAGGCCCGCATCCGAACCGTTTTGGGGCGGATCAACGATGCCACGGCACCTCTGCAAACCCTGGCCATCAATCTGAAGCAGGCCTCTCATCAAGCCTGTCTCGATATCAACGAGCAAGATGCCCAGACCCAGCAGATGGCTACGGCTATGACTCAGATGGCCAGCACGGCCCACGAGATCGCCCGCAACATTCAGGACTCCAACGGTCAGGTCAACGAAGCTCGCAATCGTTGTGAACAAACCAACCAGCAGTTGAACCAGACCGAGCAACAGATCGAACAGCTCGCCAAACAGGCTGAGCTGGCGTTCAACTCGGCAGTGGAGCTCGCCAGCGAATCCGAACGGATTGGCAGTGTCATGGGCGAGATCCAGGGCATCGCCGAGCAGACTAACCTGCTGGCCCTCAACGCCGCCATCGAAGCCGCTCGCGCCGGGGAGCAGGGCCGTGGTTTTGCGGTGGTCGCAGACGAGGTGCGAACTCTATCGACCCGCACCCACAAGGCGACCGAGCAGATCCAGGGCAGCATCAAGCAGATCCAGCACACGCTGGGACGTTGGAAGGGGATGATGCAGGAGAACCTGCAGCAGACCCGCGCATGTGCTGAGATGACCCGCCAGGGCGCCAGCAGCCTCCATACCGTGCTGGCAGAGATAGAGCTGGTCACCGAACACTCCACCCAGATCGCCACCGCAGCAGAGCAGCAACAAGCGGTTGTGGAGGAGATCAGCCGCAGCATCCACCAGATCTCAGAGTACTCTCACGCCAACAGTCAGAAGATGCTGGATGTCGATCACTCCAGTCAGGCTCTGCTGGAACGGGCCAAGCAACTGAAGGGGCTTAGCCAGACCTTCGGCTGAATCATTGCCAGCCCCATGACAGAAGCGCCACAATGGCGCTTCTGTTGTTTTTGACGAATCGGGTTTATGAGCATTGAACCAAGTCCATCCCCATTGAACAAAACTGCCCGTATCGAAGCGATCATCGCCCTGATCCCGGCAGGCCGGGTGGTCAGTTACGGTCAGGTGGCCGATCTGGCCGGGCTGCCCGGACGGGCAAGACTGGTGGGCAAGGTGCTGCGGGAAACCGACAAGGTACTGCCCTGGCATCGGGTGCTGGGCGCAGCGGGCACTATCTCGTTACCGAAAGGATCGCCAGGCTTTGCCGAACAGACGGGACGCCTGCAGCAGGAGGGGGTCGTGGTGATCGGTGGGCGGGTCAGAATGAAGGAGTGGCAATGGCAGCCCGATCTGGCCGAGCTGCTTTTTCTACTGCCGTTTTGAGGGGATCACAGCCGGATCACTCCAGCGGCGCCAGGATCTCGTCGCTGCGCACCTGCACCGGTATGGTCTCATCCGCGCGCTGCAGCAGCACCAGCAGACTCTGCCGGTCAACCTCCAGCACATAGGCCGCCCCTTCCCGAGTCATGCAGCTCATGCCCGGCCGGATCTCGTTAATCTCCATCTCAACCTCCTTGTCTACTTCGCGATTGACGACAGCTGCACTCCTTGCAGCTGTCTCAGTATACCGCTATCCATAAGCAAAGAGGCCCCTTGTCGGGGCCTCTTTTCATCAGGCTTTTTTAGCCTTTGGCAAACTCTCTTGCCAGGTACCGTTGTCGTAGTGAGCGGTCCAACCGGTCGCCTTACCGTTGACCTCGCTCATCACGTACTGCTCCTTGGTCTTGCGACTGAAGCGTACGATGGCGGGGTTGCCGTCCGGATCGGTGAGCGGGGCACCGGCCAGATACTTGTGCTTGGCGGAGATGCGATCCTTGAAGCGCTTGAGCTCTTCCACCAGCGGCGCGCGGGTCTCGCGGGATTTGGGGAAGTTGCTGGCCGCCAGGAACAGACCGGCAGCCCCGTCACGCAGTACGAAGTGGGCATCGGACTGGGTGCACTTGAGCTCCGGCAGCGGCACCGGATCCTCCTTCGGCGGCGCGATGTCGCCGTTTTTCAGGATCTTGCGGGTGTTCTTGCAGGTCTCGTTGGTGCAGCCCATGTACTTGCCGAAACGGCCGTTCTTGAGCTGCATCTCGGCTCCGCAACGGTCGCACTCGATGCTCGGCCCTTCGTAGCCCTTGAGCTTGAACTGGCCCTTCTCGATTTCGTAGCCATCGCAATCCGGGTTGCGACCACAGACGTGCAGCTTGCGGCTGTCATCGATGATGTAGGCATCCATCGCTGTACCACAGACGCCGCAGCGGTGCTTGGCGCGCAGCGCTTCGGTTTCTGCCTCTTCGCCGTCAGTGGCGGAGACAAACTCGTCGGCAGAGACCAGGTTGATGGTCTTCTTGCAGCGCTCTTTCGGCGGCAAAGCATAGCCGGAGCAACCGAGGAACACGCCGGTGGTGGCGGTACGAATACCCATCTTGCGGCCGCAATCCGGGCAGTCGATGTCGGTCATCACCATCTGGTTGGCACGCATGCCGCCCTCTTCGGGCGCCTTGTCGGCCTTCTCCAGCTCCTGGGTAAACTCGGCGTAGAAGGAATCCAGTACCTTCTTCCACTCAAGGCTCCCTTCGGCGATGCCATCGAGCTTGTCTTCCATCTTGGCGGTGAACTCGTAGTTCATCAGCTCGACGAAGTTCTCCACCAGACGATCGGTGACAATCTCGCCCATCTTCTCGGCGAAGAAACGGCGGCTCTCGACCCGCACATAACCGCGATCGACGATGGTGGATATGATGGAGGCGTAGGTAGACGGACGGCCGATACCGCGTTTTTCCAGCTCGCGCACCAGTGCCGCTTCAGTGAAACGGGCCGGCGGCTTGGTGAAGTGCTGGCGCGGATCCAGCTTGACCAGTTTCAGCACCTCGCCAACGCTCACCGCCGGCAGCTGACTATCTTCGCCCTTGCGACCCATCGGCGGCAGAGCCTTGGTCCAACCGGCGAAGCGCAGGGTACGGCCACGAGCCTTGAGCTCGAACTCACCCGCCTTGACGGTCAGGGTGGAGGAGTCGTATTGAGCCGGGGTCATCTGGCAAGCAACGAACTGACGCCAGATGAGATCGTACAGACGCATGGCATCCGGCTCCATCCCTTCCAGCATCTCGGCTGTCACCTGTACGTTGGAGGGACGGATCGCTTCGTGCGCTTCCTGGGCATTGGCCTTGGCGCCATACAAATTCGGCTCGGCTGGCAGATAGGCCGCGCCATACTGCTCGCCGATATATTCACGCACCGCCTCAACCGCCTCTTTGCTGAGGTTGGTAGAGTCGGTACGCATATAGGTGATGTAACCCGCTTCATAGAGACGCTGGGCCATCATCATGGTCTTCTTGACCCCGAAGCTCAGACGGGTAGAGGCCGCCTGCTGCAGGGTGGAGGTGATAAACGGCGCGGATGGCTTGGAGCCGGTCGGCTTGTCTTCCCGGTTCACCACCTTGTAGTCGACCCCTTCCAGGGCCGCCACGGCGGCGAAGGTCTCGGCCTGGGTCACCGGCTTGAAGTCGGCACCGTTGCGGCTGACCACTTCCATCCGCAGATCAGCCTTGTCACCGGTCAGCAGGTCGGCGTTGAGATCCCAGAACTCGACCGGAACGAACGCCTTGATTTCGCGCTCTTTATCGACGATGAGACGCACCGCAACGGACTGCACTCGACCGGCGGAGAGACCACGGGCCAGCTTTTTCCACAGCAGCGGGGAAACCATGTAACCCACCACGCGGTCGAGGAAACGACGGGCCTGCTGGGCATTGACGCGGTCAATATTGAGTTCGGACGGCTGGGCAAACGCCTCCTTGATGGCGCTCTTGGTGATCTCGTTGAACACCACACGCTTGTAGCGGCTGTCGTCGCCACCGATGATCTCGCGCAGGTGCCAGGCGATCGCCTCTCCTTCTCTATCCAAGTCGGTTGCGAGATAGATGGTGTCGGCTTTCTCGGCCAGACTTTGCAACTCGCTGACCACCTTCTCCTTGCCGGGCAAAATCTGGTAGTTAGCCTGCCAGCCAGCGGTCGGATTGATACCCATCCGGGCAAACAGGGCCTTGCGATCCTTGGCAGCCTTCTCGGATTCGCTCAACTTGATGCCGCGAATGACAGGTTTCTTGGGCTCGGTGCTGGCGCTGCCGCTGGTGGGCAGATCGCGAACATGACCCACGCTGGATTTCACCACGTAGTCCTTGCCCAGATATTTGTTGATCGTCTTGGCCTTGGCCGGAGACTCCACTATGACCAGTGATTTGCCCATGCTGTAACTATTATCCTCATTGCACCCGACGGGGTTGGTGTGCGGTTTTGTGGGGCTGTATAAGAGATTTGGCGCGAAAAAGCAATCTTGTGAGCAAATTTGCCTGACCAGCCCGAACCACACGGCTTCTTTTATTGCTTCTTTATTTATTAATGCGAAGGCAACAGGCCGGACGCAACCGCTTTTTCAATTTTCTGCCATACCGCCCTTCTTTTTATATCTGAAACGACATAAAAACGTCTGCTGGTTACCAGCTTGTTACAAAAACATAAAATCTCTTTATAATGGCCCAACCCCGACGCATTGTGCGCGGAAGGAACCGCTACCCATCATAAAAATCGAAAGGATGTACTCAATGAAGCACTTCGAGGTCAATTTCGACGGTCTGGTCGGCCCGACTCATAACTATGCCGGCCTCTCCTACGGCAACGTTGCCTCCCAGAGCAATGCCCAGGAGGCTTCCAATCCGAAAGAGGCCGCCAAACAGGGGCTGCGCAAGATGAAGGCGCTGACCGAGCTTGGCATGACCCAGGGGGTACTGGCGCCACAAGAGCGTCCCGATCTCGCCACCCTGCGCCGCCTCGGCTTCACCGGCAACGATGCCCGGGTGCTGGAGCAGGCAGCCAAACAGGCTCCCGCCGTATTGGCTGCCTGCTATTCGGCTTCCAGCATGTGGACCGCCAACGCCGCCACCGTCTCTCCCAGTGCCGATACCCAGGATGGCCGCATTCACTTCACCCCCGCCAACCTGACCAACAAGTTTCACCGCTCTCTGGAGCCGGACGTCACAGGTCACATCCTGCGGGCCGTGTTCAACAACGATCGCCACTTCAGCCACCACCTCCATCTGCCGGAGAATGACCACTTCGGCGACGAGGGGGCAGCCAACCACACCCGCCTCTGCCGCGCCTATGGCGAGGCGGGGGTCGAGCTGTTTGTCTATGGCCGCAGCGCTTTTGACTACTCCCGCCCGGCGCCGAAGCGCTATCCGGCCCGCCAGACCCTGGAGGCAAGCCAGGCCATCGCCCGCCTGCATGGCCTCGGCGAGGAGAGCGTGGTGTTTATTCAGCAAAACCCGGAGGTGATCGATCAGGGGGTATTCCACAACGACGTGATCGCGGTGGGCAACCAGAACGTGCTCTTCTTCCACCAACAAGCATTCCTCAACACCGAAGCGGTGCTGACCGAAATCCGCGGCAAGTTTGGCGAGGGGGATTTGCACTTTATCGAAGTGCCGACCGCCGAGGTATCCGTGCTGGATGCGGTGAAATCCTACCTGTTCAACACCCAGATCCTCACCCTGCCGAGCGGCGAGATGGCCATTATCGCCCCCACCGAGTGCCGCGATAATCCGGCGGTGTCGGCCTATCTTGGCAAGCTGCTGACGCAGGAGACCCCGATCAAGGCGGTGCACTATATGGATGTGAAACAGAGCATGCGCAATGGTGGCGGCCCGGCCTGCCTGCGACTGCGGGTTGCCATGAACGATCAGGAACTCGCTGCGGTCAATCCGGCCTGCCTCATCAACGACAGCCAGTTTGCCCGCCTCGATGGCTGGGTAGATCGCCACTACCGCGACCGCCTGACCCTCGATGACCTGCGGGATCCGGCACTGGTGCAGGAGTCCCGCAGCGCGCTGGACGAGCTGGCCCAGATCCTGAAACTGGGTTCGGTCTACCCGTTCCAGCGCTAGATGTGATGCCAGGGAAGACCGCCGACACTGGCGGTCTTCTGCTATCTCTCTTGTATTCGCCACGATCGTCAAATTGCACAGATGCTGTTTTGTGCAGAAAAGCAGCGCACAACTTGCTGATAAGCTTGAATTTTGAGCTGGATGTATCAAAAAATCGACGAACAGTCATTTTTTACTGCCAGATGCCTCATCAAGGGGTTCACAAAGCCTCTGGATCTGATAGTATGCGCCTCGCACTTGGGGAGGGGTTCCCGAGCGGCCAAAGGGATCAGACTGTAAATCTGACGGCTCTGCCTTCGAAGGTTCGAATCCTTCTCCCTCCACCATTCAAGTGCAAAGTAGTGACAATCAGGAAATACCCCGTGGAGGGGTTCCCGAGCGGCCAAAGGGATCAGACTGTAAATCTGACGGCTCTGCCTTCGAAGGTTCGAATCCTTCTCCCTCCACCATTTCCCTGATTGCAATGGCTGAATACAATTTGCTTTGCCCCTGTGGAGGGGTTCCCGAGCGGCCAAAGGGATCAGACTGTAAATCTGACGGCTCTGCCTTCGAAGGTTCGAATCCTTCTCCCTCCACCATCATTCAAGAAAACCCGGCCTCGCGCCGGGTTTTCGCTTTCTGCTATCCCCTTCACACTTTTTCGGCATTGTCAGATCTGACAGTTGCAATTGCATCCCATCTTGCTCATCGTGGCATCATCGACATCAGAGTGTTCAAATCATGTTTGAAGTCTGGGACGAGCATGGTCACGCCACCGGTCTGACACTGCAGGCGCTCAAAGTCAGAATCAGCAACGACTATCAGGGCGATCTGATGGTGCGCTACAGCAACAAGCTGGGACTCTCCACGACCCTCTTTCTGACCATTCATCAGGGCGTTGCCTATCAACGCTTCAAAGCGGGCTCGCCAAAACTGGATTGGGAATGGCTGGCCAGCGCAGGCAATGGCCACAGCCCCCGTAATTTTATGAGCGAACAGTTCCCCTTACTCCAGCTCTCCTTGGATAACTGAATGCCCCTCTCTTTCGCTCAATAACGTCAATTCATCGATGATTTGCTGTAATTGGGCACGAAAGCGTGTCAGCTCATCTGTACAAGCTGGCGATCCAAACTGACGGATTTTTTCTTCCAATCGCCATGCCTGTTCAGCCAATTCCGGCGCCATCATCATGCTGATGGTCCCCGCCTGACGATGTACCCAACTGGCCAATGCATTGTCATCAAGTGGCGCCTGTGCCATCGACTGTTCAAGCTCCTGGCGAAAAAGCGGAAACATCTGCCGCAACTTTTCACCATGACCAAAAAATGCCTCCATGGCTGCAATATCAATCAAGGTTGGCGCGGGTAAGATCTGCCACTTCTGCAACATCTGGTGCAGAGCATCCAGCAGCACCGGTTTGCCCAACAGATCGTCCATGCCCGCGGCAAAACAGCGCTGAGCCTGCTCTGGCAACACATTGGCCGTCATGGCGATGATCAGTAGCCGCTCACCTTTCTCTGCAGCCCGTATCCTGCGGGTGAACTCATAACCATCCATCACCGGCATCTGGCAGTCACAGAGCACCAGCTCATAGGGATGCTGCGCGACCATCTCGAGAGCCTGCTGGCCATGCTCTGCCACATCGCAGTTCATCCCAAGTTGCCTGAGCTGGCGTATTACCAGCGACTGGTTGAGGGGATTATCCTCCACCAGCAATACCCGACAGGGCTGTATGGGTGCGCTCTTTCGCATCGCTTTCGTTGCCGTCCCTGCGCTCAAGCCAAACTGGCGATAGCAAACTTCCCGCACCGCATGCCAGGTCATGGGATTACTGTTGAGGATGTAACCCTCCTCATCACAACGATAACCGAGGGGGGTTGCCAGCGGCAGCACCCGGATGACCCCGTTGCCAGCCAGCTCATGGTCTGTGAAACGCAAATGAGCATCACCAGACTCCGACGTTCGTGTTACCCCCAAGGCATCAAGATGCAACAGCAGGGTGTGGCACAACTTCTCGTCATGGAGATCGATATGGGCTTGCACGCCATTGAGACGGAGATCCGGCTCTCGCTGTGCCAGCAATGGCAACGTGACCGTCAGGCTGATGAAAGTGCCCAGCCCAGGGGCACTCTCCAGCCGGATCTCGCCACCCATCAAGGTGGCCAGGGTCTGGCAGATACTCAGGCCCAAGCCGGTACCACCATAACTGCGGGTGGTGGAGCTCTCTGCCTGTTCAAAGGCATTGAAGATCCGGCCAAGCGCCTCTGGGCTCATACCGATGCCGCTGTCGCGCACACCGAAGCACAATTGCTGTTGCCCCTCCCCCTGCGACAGCAGTTGCACCGAGATCTCGATAAAGCCCCGCTCGGTAAATTTGATGGCATTGCTGACAAAGTTGAAGAGGATCTGGCGCAGACGCAGCGCATCACCACTAACCCGAGCCGCCACACCAGCATCCGCCCAGAGATAGACGCGCAACCCCTTGCGATGTACTTCGCTCACCGTCATGGTCAGCACGTTGTCGAGCAGCTCCCGGACAAGAAACGGAGCCTCTTCGAGCTGCATCTTGCCCGCTTCCAGCTTGGCGAAGTCGAGCACGTTGTCGATCAGCGCATGCAACCCCTGGGCACCGCGGTTGATAACCTCCACCATCTGGCGCTGATCCTGGGTCAGCTCGGTAAAGGTGAGCTGCTCCGCCATGCCGACAATGCCATTCATGGGCGTGCGAATTTCGTGGCTCATGGTGGCCAGAAACTCTCCTTTCTGGGTGGCGGCAGACTCCGCCTTGGTCTTGGCTCTGGCGAGTGCTGCCTCAACCTGATGACGACGGACTATCTCCTGACGCAGCCGCCAGTAAGCCACCGATAGCACCAGAATAAAGAGCGTGATCGCCATCCCGGCGGGCAGCAGGGTTCGCACCAGTTTCGCTCTGGGGATACCTTCGCTGTAATTGAGCGCCAGCCAACTGTTGCGTATCTGGCGCTTCTCCTTGTCGCTCATGCTGGCAAGCACCCGGTTGACCAGGGGCAGCAAGGGGCTGTAAGGCTCACGTACCGCAACGGCCAACTCATCTTTGAAAGGGGTGGGCGCGGCAATATGAAGTCGGTCATCAAACTGCTCGGTGACAAGACGGGAAACCACCACCAGATTGCCGATATAGGCATCTCCCTCACCTGCTGCAACACGAGCGAGCCCCTCGTTGGCACTCTTGGTCGTGATCAGTTTCAGGTCAGGCACCAGTGTCCTTAGCTGGGGGATCAGCATACTGTCGGTCAACAACAACTTTTTACCGGCCAGATCAGAGAGATCCCCGATCGGAATACTACCGCGCGCCGTCACCAGCACCATCGGGAATGATGCAAAGGGCTCGCTGGCATGCCAACCCACCAACCGCTCAATGATGCGGGTGGGTAATACCGCCAGATCCACATCGTGATGCAGCAGCAACTGCTGCAGATCGGGCCAGCTCTGCACTGGCACACGGCTGTATGCCAGCCCCAACTTCTCTTGCAGCACGTCCAGATAATCCGCCATCAAGCCGACCGGATTGCCACCCTCATCGTGATAAGAGAAGGGCACCCAGCCGGGGATCAATCCCAACTTTAACGGCGGCAGCATCGAGAGCCATGCTCGCTCATCAGGGCGCAGCAAGAAATTGCTGTGCCCCATAAAGTTGGGCTCCAGGCTCTCCCCAAGCCAGCGTCTCTCCAGTTCACTGCGCGCCTCGACCGTCAGCGCCTGAATTGCCGTATCAAGCCGGATAGCAAGGGAGTGTTTCTGGCTGGCGACGCCAAGATGCAGGGTTTCCATCAACAAGGGGGACTGGGCGACCACTGCCAACGCCGGGTGGCGCTCGATAAACAGATTGGCCACATGGAGATTGCCGATGTAGGCATCCGCCCGCCCTTGTTCTACCGCCTGCAGTGCGCTGTGGGTATCCACAAACAGCCTAGGCGTGACACTGGGATAATGCAGCTTGACCAGCTTCTCGGTCAGAAAGCCTTTTTCGATGGCAATGCTGGCAGATTGCAAGCGGCTCACATCCCGAAACAGAGCGCTGTCCTGGCGCACCACCACCACAGTCGGTGAGGTGTAGTAAGGCAGGCTATAAGTGATGCACTGGCGCACTTCAGAGTTAAAAGCATCGAGCAGGATATCGAGCTTGCCACGGCAGGCATCGCTATACATAGCCTCCCAGTCGGGGTAAACCTGCCAAGCAATCTTGTAGTCCAGCTTTTTGGCCAATTGTTCCATCAATTCAACGCTGAATCCGGCTGCGGCCCTGCCGTCCCACTGCTGAAAAGGGCCCCATCCTCCGGCCAATATTCCGACTTCAATCGTTGGGAGAGAGGGACCAGATTTCGCCAATACGGCAGGCGTCAAGAAAAAAACAGAGACAATAATTATGAATCGTTTGATTAATGACATAAGCGAACAATATATAGACATAACGATTCAAATATATTTATCAAAAGATATATGCACCTGAAAAAAATGGGGTGCGCACGGTAGTATAGAAATGTTAGCTTTGATAGCCTGAATATTATTCACCGTTTTATAAGAGGCTCATCCATGTCCTTCAAGATTATTCTTGCCGATGACCATCCCTTGATTCTGACCGGGATCCGCAGCCTGATTGACCAGATAACACCTCATTGTGAAGTGATCGCCGAGGCATATCAGGTATCTGACTTGCTGAATTTACTGCAGCAACATCATTGTGATCTGTTGATCACCGATTTCAGCATGCCGGGAGATACCCGTAGCGATGGCATGGTCATGATCCAGCAGTTGCGCCGGGATTATCCCAATCTGCCCATTATCGTGCTGACCCAAATCCAGAACAGTGCCATCTTGCAATCCCTGATTCAGGCTGGAGTAAAGGGTCTGATACTAAAGAAATCGGTTATTAATGAACTTGCCGATGCCATTCGCCAGATATTGCTTGGCCATCGCTATATTGGCCCGACGGTACGGATGCTGCTGGCCAGTGCCGGTATCGCCGGGCAAAGCAACAACAACCCGCTGACCCCCAAGGAGAGTGAAGTAGTGCGCCTGCTGGCCAGCGGCATGTCGGTCACTCAGGTTGCCGATTATCTTCATCGCAGCGTCAAAACCATCAGCACCCAGAAAAAGAGTGCCATGACTCGGCTGGGTATTAGCAGCGATAGCGCACTCTTTGACTATGCCAAAAGCTGCGGGCTCTGCTAATCGATAGCCGCATCAAAGATCAGAGTGACATCACCTTTAAAGGAGGAGCCAGGATATTTCATCATTTCGGTTACCGTCCCACCAACAACCTGAAATCGAATAGCGCTGACTGCATTTATAACTGGTTGTCCCTGTATGGGGGGAAAAAACTTATAGGGTCTTTTAGTTAAATTTGTTATTACATTGTGATGATCAACATAGAATGTTTTTAATGGAACAGTGCGTCCCTTTCCATCTTTTAATGCGCACTCGTCGCTGGCTCCCCATGGATATTGGCAACGTAACGAAACGGTAAATGGTGAACTAAACCAAATTCGGAAGGGAAGGTCTTGTTGCAATAGATTTCCCTTAACCTTTCCATGGTAAAGTCCTGCCAACCACCCACCAAGTGGTAATAGTTCAATTTTATTTCCACTATCGTTTATTGGAAAATCAACTCTTAGTTGATGACGCACAGTCAATGTAAAATTCAGTTTGTGGTCTCTCCCAGCCCAATATATTGAATTACCAAAATCAATATCATCAGTATAACGTCCGACCCTTATTTTTAGACTGCCGGTATAAACTCCATTAGGAATTTTTAATGGGTTAGGGGCGCTTAGCTTAAAACCATAATTAATCCAATCTAAGCGATACTCAAAACCGTCTCCAGGAGGCCAGTTTACGTAACATACCGAGATTCTTTTCTGAGCCGATGGATATATGCTATGCATAAACATGACTCCTTTTATTTCTAATTTAGTACGCCAAATTAATGATGTGAATGAATGATAACAATCACCTTCAACGCGATCAAAAAGCCATAAATCACCTGAATAAGGGATGTTCATGTTTGATGCTTGCGCTCCTATATGGGTAGGGATTAATGTTAGCTGAAATGAATTCACCCCATTTGTAAGGGTTATAGTTTTAGGTCCCGTCGTTCTAAAATAACCAAAATAATCCATTATACCATTATTGCGATTAGGTGTGCGCGTTATTTCCACGGGCAATCTAATTATTGTAGAGTCCTCTAATGGTTTATCTTTGTTACAATAAGGTAAGAAATTAGGGTTTTCTTGAAAAGTACACCTTGTCGTATTTACAAACCGCCCACCGCTCATGCTATAGCTTTCCGGTCTATAATCAGCTGTAATTTCAAAAACAGCACTATTTACAATGCATGGAAGCAGAGTTAAAAATACAAACAAGTTTTTAATTATTTTTTTGCTGTCACACCAAGTGAGCATTTTAACTCTCCCAATAAAACTATATCCGACTTTGTCACCCTGTTGTTGTCTCCGGCCAAACGCTTGCAGCGAAGGGCGCCATTATGTTCCACGCTAAATTCCGGCTTTCGCCGGTTCGCCTCCAGCGCAAAGAAGCCATCGTTTTCGGTAAATGCCCGTCCTATGGGGTTGCTGACCATGGCACCACGCAGCGGCCGATTTTGCTCGTCCAGCAGGCGACCAATCACAGTGACGGTACTAATGGCATTCACCTGGCTATAACCCACCCCACCGCGATTAAGGTGGTAGGGGAGCACGGTGGGCTTGATGGTGAGCGGCGTCCCCTCGTGGTCAGCCATCTCCAGTTGCAGGGTACCGCTCTGCAAGGCTGGCACCGAGACCAGATGGCGACCGGGTCCAAGGGTCTGTACGCCGCCCAGATCGTCGCTGACCCGGATCCGTGCCGCCTCGTTATCAGCATCGATATCGAGGATCATCGCCGCCTCATTGCCCATACCGCCCATATCGCGGGAACCGAGCGCCAGATCCCCTTCCTGCCCCAGCGCCAGCACACTCTCCAGGTTGACGCCGCCGGTCACCTCTGCGTTATAGGAGGAGTGCTGGGCAAACAGGTCGCCCCCCAACCAGGGAGCAGCGAAACGACCATAGCCGGATAGACCGGTACCATAGCTGTCGTGGGTGCTGCCGACGCTGACCTGACGCAACGGGCCCCAATCCACCTCCTGCTGGTAGTTGAGATAGGCGCTGCGCTGGGCACCGCCCGAGCGTGAGGTATTGCTGCCCAGCCCCAGCGACAACTGGCGATCATCCCCCCCCAAGTTGATAGTGAGACTCAGCGTGCTACCGCGATCCCGCTGCTGCGCCGTGCTCTCGCTGCCGGGGCGATCGAACAGGGTCACCCCCCAGGTCACCCAACGCCCCCACAGCCGGTCGCTGTAGTGCCACCCCACATCGGCGCCGTTGCCACGACCAGACTGGTGAGAAACATAGACACCGAGGGAGCCCCACCGATCCAGCGATTGCTGCAATGACAAGCTGGACAACGCACTCGCCTCCCCCTGCTTGCGCAGATTGCGTGAATGGCTGGCCACCAGACTACTGTTGCCATGCCAGTAGATCCCCTGCAGATCGTAACCCCATCCCATGCCGACACTCTGGTTGAGGGAGGCAAAGCCGTGGAGCTGACTGGTCGCCTCCCAGTCGAGCGAGAGGGAGTGCTGGGCACGTCTGTCCACATACTGGCTACCCGCCCCCACTACCAGCGAGGGAAGCAACAGGTGGTTCACCGCAGCACCACCGCTGACGCCTTCCAGATCGCTATCTCCCTGCCGCACCAGCCAGCGGGTCTGACGCCCGGCAAACAGGTTGAAACGCCACGGTTCCTCCGGTGTCTGCCAGTTGGAGGGTTTGTAGATCATCTCGCGCCAACGGCGAGTCTCCTGACCATCCTCAAGCAGCCGCAGCTCCACCTCGTAGATACCACCGGGTAGCGAGCGAGTATCGAGCGCCTGCAGACCGGATACGACCGGCTGGGACTGGATGAGGTTGCCGTCCCGATAGATCTCAACCATGCCCGGTCGTGCCGGTGCCACCTGGATCGGCGCCAGACTGGGTACCCCGCGTTCCCGGCGCAGCAGGTCCGAGCTGCCCCACATCACACCAAGCACAGTGGGCGTCGCACCACTGTAGTAGTTGGGCTGACGCACCAACCCCTGCGCCGAGGGAAAGAAGAAGCCGAGACGATAAAAATTGGCCTCATGGAGCCGTTCTCCATAGATCTGAGCCATCCCCAGATCAGTTGGCCCCCCCTCTTGCCAGGTGGCATCTCCCTCCATAAAAGGGGTCCACTGTCCCCAGCTGCCCTCCAACTGCAGGTTGTAGTGTCCATTGCGCTGGGTGCCCTGCACCAGGTTCAGCTGGTTCTGGACCAGCAAGCCCTTGCTCTCTTGGGGCAACGCCATAAAACGCTGATCCCGCGCTCCCTGCTCCACCTTACCGGTCAGTATCGAGAGCTGGGACTCCTCCAGGCTGTATTGCAACCCCACTATGCCTTCAGGACAGGTCCGGCCACACTCGCCGAGTGGCAGATGGCTTCCCAGCTTGCTCAACCAGCGTTCGCGTGCTCCCTCGTCAAACTCGCTCTCCTGCACATCCACCAGTGAAAGCAGCTGTACCGAGTTATCCCGCCCGAGCAGCACCTCCCCATCCCCCAGCAGGCGACCGTCAACAGTGACTCGCACCATAAGAGGAACGCCAAAAAAGTGCTCTTCAAACCCTTCAGGCAACTGCCGCGCCTGTTGCAGCAGCAGTGCCGGTTCTGCCGCCACCAGCGGTGCAGAGAGCAACAGCCCTAGCAAGAGAAAAAGAGAACGAACCATGGTATTCAACCTGCATGACAAGGGGCTTGATAGCCCCTTGCAAGATTAAGAATCAGAGAGGGGATGGAGACTCGGACTCAAACATCATGCTGATAACTCCCTGGTAGTTACCAGGCCTGTAGCCACCAGCTGGCGCCGCGGCGGGGATAATCTCCAGCTCGACCTGTTTACCGGTATTAGCGTCAGCGAGATTCAGTAACTCGGCAGATGTAGTCGTCAACTCGACCCCTGCGACCTTGACGTTTAGGTCAATATTCTCCTTACCACTCACGATTTTGGGGGGGTAGGCCAGATAACCCTTGATAGGACCAATGGTGCTCTTCATCTCCAACTGCTTGACTAGAGGCTCCAACTTTTGGCTAAAAGGGTTGAATATGAGCTGCTGCTGGGTATTCATCCAGTATCCCACAGGCTGCACATAGAAACTTTCTGTCGGGATCTGCGCCGTCACAGTTACAGTATGCTCAATACGCTCGGCAGCCAGCAGCGAGCCGCTCGCCAGCAACAGGGCGGGAAAAAGCGATAACATCTTCATAGCCACTCCTTCAGGTATGATTGCCTTTCTTTTGATAAATCGGGATTCAAAGCTTGAACTCCTTGAATACCGATTTTTTCCCTTCGATCAGTTCAAAACGAACAGTCCGGGTTGCCTCTTTACTGACCCGCTTCTTAACGCCGGGCAGCAGATGCATCTTCTCCGGCTGGCTGCATGACCTCTCCTCTTCGCCACACAGCTCCAGATAATCGAGAATAACGGTGGCATTGCCCCGGTTCTCCACATAGAGGGCACCGGTTTCACGTTCAATCCGGGTGTCATAACGGGTCTCTTTGGGTGCCACAAACAGAATGGTGCCAAAACCGGTCATTATGCTGACACCGGCGCTTATTTGCTGTTGTGGTGGCAATTCGGTTATTTCATCATCCTGTGGTTTGACCGGTACAAAACGCACCCGAAAATAACGTTCCTGCTCCCGCTCTCCCATATAGATAAAACGGGTGGCCTGCATGCTGCTTGCGGGAATAATCAACCTTGATGGGCTGGTAACCAGCTGACGAACACCTTCCTCCGGTAACTCCCGCTCCTGTGGCACACCATCAGCACCATATACAATCTCGGCCAGCGTTATTTTGACAAAGGCTGTCTCATCACCAATATTTCTAACCCGCTTTAGCAGGGTATTTTTCTCTGCCGGCATATAGTCATATAAGGTACCAACGCTGATATCCGGCGATGCCAAGGCATTGCTGCTGAATATAAACAGCAATACGGTAAAAATCTTATTCATGAATAATTATCACACTGTAAAAACGATAGAGAGTGGTGCCTTCATTCATTTAAGGCTCCGAAAAATATACTAGTTCCATATATGCAGATCGCCAGATGATCATATTTGGCTCAGCGATTCGTCATTGAGGCCAGTCTAGATAATCCATGCACCGAACTTAATCGGAATAATCTGATACTGCCAAAGTATTTTTCCTGCAAACAATCAGACAATTCCTACAGCCAGATTTCAACATCCTCCCCTATTATCCGAAATCATCTCAGTCAGCAGGGAAGTGACATGTTTGCGTTTAAAGAAGAGTTTCCGGTCGGTGACGTGGCATCCCTGACGACAGCGGACATTGCCGTGCCCTTTTATCAGCCAATCGTTAACCGGGATCGCAAGATCATCGGCTTTGAGGCGCTGGCCAGACGCTGGGAACCCCGCCAGCAGCGCTATCAGGGAATAGACTTTCCCTCTCTCAGCGATGAAGAGTCCCTGCATGTGGATATCGTTATGCTCAGAGCCATTTGGCGTGATCTGACCGCGCTGGTACGCCATGCTCCTTGTACCCTCTCGATAAACCTCAACCCCGCTTTTGAGAGCCCTACATATAAGAACCTGCTGTTGCTCACTCTCTTGCAGGCCCGCAAGCTGGATATCGCAATCTGGTTCGAGGTGGTGGAGTACGCCCCGCTAGAGCGCAAGGAGTTGGCCCTGATCGAGGTACTGCGCAGCCACGGTGCCCATATCGCCTGCGATGACTTTGGCACCCAGGAGTGCAATTTTCAGCGAGTGATGGCGCTCCCCTACGAGGTCATCAAGCTGGATCGCTCCCTGCTGCTACAAGCGACTAGGAGTAGCCATGCCTTGCGCATGCTGACCGGACTGGTGGAGTACCTGCAGCGACTCGGCATGAAGGTGGTGTGCGAAGGGGTGGAAAACCAGACCCATATCGAGATTGCCGACCAGCTCGGCTGTGACTATCAACAGGGTTACGTCTACGCCATGCCCGCCCCCCTCTCCCGTTGGGCCTGAGCGGCTGTTTCATTTCGGCATTCTGTCGGCTCGCGCTGCCAACAATTTCCAGCCAAATTGCATGATGACGTGGGGGCGAGTACAATCTCGCACCCCGAATATCCGGCGCATCTTCTGTAGATAGGCCCGGATATGCCGTCATCGGGTCGCGCTGCATTGAGCCTCTTCTCTGAGAGCTTTTTGCACCGCAACTCAACCACTACGATGCCATCAGGTGGCATCGTCCTGATTTGCAATCAGATATAAAGAGTCCGCCATGTTTAAACCAGAATTGCTCTCCCCCGCAGGTTCCCTCAAGAACATGCGTTACGCCTACGCCTATGGCGCCGATGCCGTCTATGCCGGTCAGCCCCGCTACAGCCTGCGGGTGCGCAACAACGAATTCGATCACGAAAACCTGCAGCTGGGCATCAACGAAGCCCATGCGCTGGGCAAGCAGTTCTATGTGGTGGCCAACATCCAGCCCCACAACTCCAAGCTCAAGACCTTTATCCGCGACATGCGCCCTGTGGTGGAGATGAACCCCGATGCGCTGATCATGTCCGACCCCGGTCTTATCATGATGATGCGTGAAGCCTTCCCGGATATGCCCATTCACCTCTCGGTGCAGGCCAACGCGGTCAACTGGGCCACGGTGAAGTTCTGGCATCAAATGGGCCTGACCCGGGTCATCCTCTCCCGCGAGCTGTCGCTGGACGAGATCGAAGAGATCCGCATGCAGGTACCGGAGATGGAGCTGGAAGTGTTCGTTCACGGCGCGCTGTGCATGGCCTACTCCGGCCGCTGCCTGCTCTCCGGCTATATCAACAAGCGTGACCCCAACCAGGGCACCTGCACCAACTCCTGCCGCTGGGAGTACAAGGTACACGAGGGTAAAGAAGATGACGTGGGCCAGATCGTCCACCGTCAGGAGCCCATCGCAGTGCGTCCGGACAACACGCTAGGCCTTGGCAAGCCGACTGATGCGCTGGTGCTGCTGGAAGAGTCCAACCGCCCGGGCGAGTACATGAGCGCGTTCGAAGACGAACACGGCACCTACATCATGAACTCCAAGGATCTGCGCGCGGTCGAGCACGTTGAGCGACTGACCAAGATGGGCGTTCACTCCCTGAAAATCGAAGGGCGCACCAAGTCGTTCTATTACTGCGCCCGTACCGCTCAGGTTTACCGCAAGGCCATCGACGATGCGGTGGCGGGTCGTCCGTTCGATCGCAGTCTGATGGGCACCCTCGAAAATCTGGCCCACCGCGGCTACACCGAGGGCTTCCTGCGCCGTCACAACCACAGCGAATACCAGAACTACGACTACGGCTACTCGGTCTCCGACACCCAACAGTTTGTCGGCGAGATCACCGGTCGCAAAGGTGACATGGTCGAGGTCGAGGTGAAGAACAAGTTCCTGGTGGGCAACAACCTGGAGCTGATGACCCCGCAGGGCAACGTCCGTTTCAATCTGGAGCAGATGGAGAACCGCAAGGGCGAGCTTATCGATACCGCGCCGGGCAACGGTCACGTGGTCTATGTGCCGGTCCCGAAAGATCTGGATGTGAACTACGGCATCCTGCTGCGCAATCTGGGCGAGCGCGAGGATACTCGTCAGCCCCACTCGGCCGCCTGAAATGGCACTGCTCATCACCGACAAGTGCATCAACTGTGACATGTGCGATCCTGAGTGCCCCAACCAGGCCATCAGCCTGGGTGAGGAGATCTACGAGATCGACCCCAGTCGCTGCACCGAGTGCGTCGGTCACTATGAGAAGCCGACCTGCATCAGTGTCTGCCCTATCGACTGCATCATCTGGGATCCCGCTCATGTGGAGACCGAAGATCAGCTGATGGAAAAATTTGTGCGGATGCACCGGCAGTAGCTGATGCACAGACCGTAAAACGAAAAAAAGGCCGAGCAATCGGCCTTTTTTGATCCTGCGTGCAGCGGCTGGCCATCACTTGCCGACCAGCCGGATCAGTTTGTCCAGCTCCCGCTGGGCCTCCAGCATCCGGGTCTGGGACTCCTCCAGCCTGGCCTGCCGCTTGGCAATCTTCTCCGGTTTGCCACTGACTCTCGCCTCCTGCAGCTCGAGCAGGCGCTCGTCCACCTCGCCGCGCAGTTTGTTAACCCGCTCTTTCTGCTCCTTGAGCAGACCTTCATCAGTACAGTTGGCCTTGATATTGCGCGCTGCCTGTTCGAGCCCGGCAATCTGCCCAACGTTGTTGTGTGCTTTGGCAAACACCAGCTGGTCATTGACGGCCTGCAGACGGGCCCAGCAACCGACCGCCTCACTGCCAAAGGCCTGACCCGCCAACAGCAGCAAGCCGGCTCCCAATACTTTCCACATCTCGATTCATCCGGTCTTGTTTGCGAGCTGACCATAAAAACCTCGATCGGCAGCAGGGTCAAGCAAGCGGGAAAAAGGTGCGACAGAAGTTGTGCAACATCACGCAATTGGCACCCCGTTGGTTCTACAATGGCGCTCTTTCCAATCGGGAGTCTGTTATGAATCAACAAATTGTGGTCATTGCCAACGGCGCCCCCTATGGCAGCGAATCCCTGTTCAACGCCCTGCGTCTCGCTATCGCCCTCAACGAACAGGGTGGTGCCAGCCTGAAGCTGTTCCTGATGTCCGATGCGGTGAGTGCAGCGCTGGCCGGTCAGGCTCCGGCCGAAGGGTACAACCTGCGCCAGATGCTGGAGATCCTGCTGGCGCAAGGCGTCACCATTCGCCTGTGCAAGACCTGCACCGATGCCCGTGGCATTACCGCCCTGCCGCTGATCGAGGGCATTGAGGTCGGCACCCTGCCGATGCTGGCCCAATGGACCCTGGCTGCCGACAAGGTGCTGACGTTCTGACCTCCCCCTCCGGATCTCTTGCCCCTTTAGCCCTCATCTGACCCTCCATGGCCCCCGCCATACGGGGGCATTGCACGCGCCGCCAGTCTCACTGACTACACTATCAGTTGCTACACCTGCTTGTTTGTCCCACCTCACGGACAGCGTAACGCCCAGTAATAAACCGAGGACGACGATGAATCCGACCGAACAGACCCTGCTTGAGCAGATGAGGATCACCGACTTCGAGATTGCCCATCGCAAGGAGTTATTGCTGCTCAATGAACAGGATGTGGCGCGGCTGGCAAGTTATTGCAGCAAAATAGAACCACGGATCGACGCCCTGGTGGATCGCTTCTACCAGCAGCAGACGGCCATCACCGAGATCGCCCTGTTGATCGGGGATGCCGATACCCTCATACGGTTGCGCACCGCACAACGGCGCTATGTGCTCGATCTCTTCAGCGGCCATTACGATCTGGAGTACGTCAACAACCGGCTGCGGATCGGGCTGGTTCACAAGCGGATCGGGGTCGAACCCAAGCTCTATCTGGCCGCCATCAACACCCTCAAAGCCCTGCTGATCGAGGATATGTTCGAGCAGATCCACGATGAACCGGAGCGCCTCGTCATGCTGGCCGCACTGGACAAACTCTTTCTGTTCGACATCACTCTGGTCTTCGAAACCTACATTCGCAGTCTGGTGTCGGAAATAGAGTCATCCAGAGAGAAATCGGAGAACTATGCCAAGAGTCTGGAGCAGAAAGTACGCGAACGAACCAAACAACTGGAGGAGCTGAACCGCACCGATGCCCTGACCGGATTGCTCAACGTTCGCCACCTCAACGAGCTGTTGCTGCTGAGCCTGCGCACCTGTCAGCGCCGTGCCGAACCCATGGCCATCGCCTATCTCGATATCGACAACTTCAAGCAAATCAACGATACCGAAGGTCATCAGCGCGGAGACGAGATCCTGCGCATCGTCGGCAACTGCATCCGTCAAGTCTTTCGCGCCGAAGACAGTTGCTTTCGTTATGGCGGAGATGAGTTCTGCCTGATCCTGCCCAACTGCAACGAGAGTCAGGCGCGGGATATCTATCTCAAACGATTGGTCAACACCGTCAAGGAGCAGCTGGGCGATCTCACCCTCAGTATCGGCATAGTGCAGACCGGGCCGGAGCACTACGACGACGGGCTAAACCTGATCCGCCTCGCCGACGAGAGGATGTACGCAGCCAAGAAGGCGCTCAAAGAGAAGACGCCGGGTAGCACGCACTGAACATTCAGCATCACAGATCCCCGCATTAACCGGGTCAGCTCCGCTCAACCACAGACGTGGCCACAGCGGGACGCTGTACTCTGGCCCCCCACTCATAGAGCGCAAAAATCGCCACACAAAGCAGCGCCATCAGCACATAGAGCCACTGACCGCTCCACTGCTCGAGGATCCAGCCTCCCAGCAGGGCACCTGCGGCCCCTCCCAACCCGGCCAGTGCGCTGGCACCAAAGTAGCTCCCCTTGAGATGAGCCGGGGCCATCTGATCGATCAGCACGTTGAGCAGGGGGAAGAGGATAGTCTCACCGATGCTGAGCAGCAGCACGGCGCCAAACCAGTGGCTACGCACCATCGGATCCCCCAGCGCGAAGAGCAATTGGGCCGCCAGAAAGAGCGCCATGCCGATATGAAGCCGTACCCGTACCGGCCAGCGTGACAACAACCGCAGCAGCGGAAACTGCAGCAGCACCACGGTCAGGGCATTGGTCGCCACCAGCAGGGCAACCAGCTCGGCCACCTGCGGCATACCGGCCCGGGTCAGGTATTGCACCAGCGGCGAGTGAAACTGGGAGTAGACCAGCACCATCAGGAGATTGGCCATCACCAGCAGCAGGAAGGCGCGATCCGCCAGCAACACCTTGATGGCATCCCGCAGTCCGGGGCCAGCAGCACCCGGCTTGCCTGTGCTGCCAACCCGGCGAAATCCCCAGACAAAGGCCAGCGCCAGCAGCAAATAGCTCACCACCAGAAACAGGAAGGTCTCCTGCTGGGCGTTGCTCCCGAGGGTCACCCCCAGTAGCGGCCCCAGCGCGGCCCCCAGGTTGAGCAAAAAATAGCGCAGGTGCAGTGCCAACTCCCGCGCTTTGGCCGAGGCCAGACTGTCAGCCATCAGCGCCTTGCCGGGGGCATCGATGAGCCCCGACGAGAGGCCGCTGCCCATCACCCCGACCCCGATCCAGAATACCTCGTGCGAAAAACCGAGCAGGCCGAAACAGAGCATCGCCACCAGACAACCGGCCAGCAGTGTGCTGCGCCGCCCGAAGCGATCAGAGAGCCAGCCGCCGTAAAAACTGACCAGAGTAGAGAGGGCCATTGAGCCACCCAGCAACAGGCCGATGAAGGTGGCCGAAAGGTCATACTCCCGATAGAGCAGAATGGAGAGGAAGGGCCACACCATGTAGTAGCTGGTACGCACCATAAAGGTGCCCAGAATGACAATCCAGACCAGCGGGGTAAATTGCCTGAAGGTGCTCCATGACATCGCTATGCTCCATGCCCCGCAGCTCTTACCACAAGATCCTGTCATAAACGGGGAAAGCATTCAGTTGTAACAGAGGGCCTCAATAGAAACAACCCTCGCTCACCGACAAGGTGCGACCGGATGCAAAAAGGCCAGCCGATGGGCATCGGCTGGCCTTTTTATCACAGGATTTCTCTCTGGCTAGCGCCAGGGGCTCTGCTGCCACAGCCGCCCAATTCCTGCCTCGAGCGCCTGCGCGCCCTGCTGCCCCAGCTTCTGGGTCAGGCTTTTTGGCTTGCGATAGCTGATGCCGATCACCTTGTGGTGGCTGGCCTGCGCCAGCAGGTAATCATCGCTGGTGCAGAGGGTATCCACCAACCCCAGCCCCTTGGCCTGACTCGCCAGCCAGTGTTCACCGGTCGTGACCTGATCGATATCGAGTTGCGGGCGGTGTTCGGCAACAAAGGCCTTGAAGCGCTCGTGGATCGCCGCCAGCTCCTCGCGAAACTTCTCGCGCCCCAGATCGTCGTTCTCGCCGAACATGGTGATAGTGCGCTTGTACTGGCCGGCGGTGTGCATCTCGAATTCGATATCGTGCTTTTTCAACAACTTGTTGAAGTTCGGCATCTGGGCGATCACCCCGATGGAGCCGACGATGGCAAAGGGGGCAGCCAGGATCTTGTCTGCCACACAGGCCATCATGTAGCCACCGCTCGCCGCCACCTTGTCGATAGCCACGGTGAGCTTGATGTCACGATCGCGCAGCCGCTGCAGCTGGGAGGCGGCCAAGCCATAGCCATGCACCACGCCGCCACCGGATTCGAGCCGCAGCAGCACCTCGTCGCCGGGCTGGGCGACGCCAATCACTGCGCTCACCTCCTCGCGCAGGGAGGCCACCTCTTTGGCATCCATGCTGCCGTTAAAATCGAGCACAAACAGGCGACTGCGCTCATCCCCCGCCTTGGCGCGCTTTTTCTGCTCCTCTTTCTGCTGCTTTTCCATCACCTTGCGCTCGGCCTTGCTGGCAAGCGCGCTCTTGAGCGCAAACTGCCCCTGCTCCAGCTCGCTCGAGAGATCGGTCACCACCAGCTCCCCCTTGCGGGCTTTCGGCTGGCGAGTGCTGACGATCATCAGGATGATGGCGACGATGGCCAGCAGGAAGGTCACTGTCTTGGCCAAAAACAGGCCATATTCGGTCAGAAATGTCACGATGGACTCCAGAATGGATCGGTTTTCGTCACATTCTAGGGAGTTTGATGGAGGCGCGCAAAAAATCGCAGCCAGTGCCCGGAAAAACCAACCCGAGCATCACAACCTCTCTATTTTCTTCACATTTTTCTTGCCGCTGGCTGGTCAAACAGGCGCGCGGATCAGTACACTTGGCGCCGATTGCCATGCACTTATGGCCGGAATTTGTTAACAGGAGTTGTCATGCTCGATTATCAGCCACCCCGCGATCTGCTCAAGGATAAAGTCATTCTGGTCACCGGTGCCGGCGACGGGATCGGCCGCGAAGCCGCCCTCACCTACGCCGCCCACGGTGCCACCGTGATCCTGCTCGGCCGCACCTGCGCCAAACTCGAAGCCGTGTATGACCAGATTGAAGCGGCCGGTTATCCGCTGCCCGCCATCGTGCCGGTGGATCTGAAAGGGGCCACCGCCGCCCACTACCGCGGCATGGCCGAAACCTTCGCCCAGCAGTTTGGCCGCCTCGACGGCGTGCTGTTCAACGCCGGTCTGCTCGGTACCCTCTCTCCGTTTGAACATATTCAGGAGAAGGAGTGGGACGAGGTGATGCAGGTCAACGTCAAATCGGAATTCCTGCTGACCCAGGCACTGCTGCCGCTGCTGCGCCAGACCGCCAAGGCGCAGGGCGATGCCTCCATCGTCTACACCTCCTCCAGCGTGGGACGCAAAGGGCGCGCCTACTGGGGCACCTATGCCATCTCCAAATTTGCTATCGAGGGAATGATGGAAGTGCTGGCCGACGAGCTGGAGAACACAGGCGTGCGGGTCAACACCCTCAATCCGGGCGGTACCCGCACCAAGATGCGCGCCAGCGCCTTCCCGGCGGAAGATCCCATGAACCTCAAGACCCCGGCCGACCTGATGCCGCTCTACCTCTACCTGATGGGGTCGGACAGCCGCGGCAAAACCGGCCAGACCTTTGTGGCTCAGCCAAAATAAACAGGCGTATCATCCCAAATAAATCAATAAAATACCCAGAGTGTTGTGCGGCAAGGGTTAAATTGAATAGGGGGCACAGGCTCCCTGTTCGAACCACTGACCATCCTATCTCCAATCAGGTTGAACTATGTTTCGTCCCAAGAGCACGTTTGAGCAATGGCGGATCTTTCAGGCGGTGGTCGACTGCGGCGGCTACGCCCAGGCGGCCGAGGCGCTGAACAAGAGCCAGTCCTCCCTCAATCATGCGGTTGCGAAGTTGCAGCAGAGTCTGGGGGTGCCCTTGCTGGAGGTGCGCGGCCGCAAGGCAGTGCTGACACCGGCGGGCGAGATCTTCCTCAAGCGGGCCCGTCAGTTGAGCCAGCAGGTGGAAGAGCTGGAGAATCTGGCCAACAACCTGGAGCGGCAGTGGGAGCCGCAGATCAACCTCTATGTCTCGGCGCTGCAGCCAAGGGATCGCCTCTATCGGGCGCTGGCCAGCTTCTATCCTCGCAGTCGGGGTTGCCGGGTCAACCTGCACGAACGCATTCACTGCCACTTCAACGCCCTGCAACCGGGAGATCTGATGCTCTCCGAGCACCTGCCCAGCGATCGCACCGGCCTGCTGCTGGACGAGGTGTGCCTGCTGCCCCTCTGCGCCGCCAGCCATCCGCTGGCGCAAGAGGAGGGGGCCATCCGCAGCGATGTGCTGACCGGCCACAACCAGATCAGCCTGCATCCCCCCATTCACCGCTCGGTAGACTGGAACGATGCAGATGATACCGGCTGGAAGGCGACCCACTACCACGAAGTGCTCGCCATGCTGCGCCTCGGCCTCGGCTATGCCTGGCTGCCGCGCCATCTGGT
The DNA here is from genome assembly GCF_027854445.1 of Aeromonas sp. PI_26. Taxonomy (NCBI): domain Bacteria; kingdom Pseudomonadati; phylum Pseudomonadota; class Gammaproteobacteria; order Aeromonadales; family Aeromonadaceae; genus Aeromonas; species Aeromonas sp. PI_26. The sequence continues at coordinate 26,969 of NZ_JAJNOE010000017.1, read as the reverse complement.
GGAGCGGGAGCTGGTGGAAGGGTCACTCATACAGCTGGATCTGGAGAGCGGCAACGAGCGCCACCTCTACACCTATCTGCTGACCCTCTCCCCCGAATCCCTCGGCCCCGCGACCGAGCTGCTGCTGCGCTGCCTGCGTAACGAGTATCAGGGCGAATCAGCGCCGCTCCCGCACGCCCACTCCCAGCACGATAAATAACAGCCAGATCCCCCGTCAGACGTTGGGCACCCGCCAGCTGGCGGCAAGTGCCACCAGTGCCAATCCCAGCGCCACCATAAAGACCCCGTGGAAACTCCACACCTCCGCCACCACACCGGCGATGGCCCCAGCCATGATGGAGCCGGTGCGGATGCTGTTGGCAAACAGGGTAGTCGCCACCCCGGCTCGCCCCGGCATCAGATCCTGAAAGTAAGACATGCCGATCCCCGCCACGATACCGATGAAGATGGCGTTGAACAGCTGCAAGGCGATCAGAGCGTATTGGTCGGTGAGGGTCACCAGACCTGTGTAAAAGGCCGCGCCAGCCAGCACCGCCAGCAACATCATGGGGCGCTTGCCAAAACGCGCCGTGTAGTAACCCGCCAGCAGCATGAAGGGGATCTCCAGCGCCGCTGCCGTGCCCATCAGGATACCGGCAAGCTTCTCATCCATCCCGAGCTCCCGGGTGATGTAGAGCGGCATATTGATGAGGTACATGCTGTTGCAGGTCCACATCAGGGTGGAGGCGATAAAGAGCGCCCGCACCGCCGGATCCCGCCAACTGCTGACCCGCTCGCTCTCTTCAGCCATCTTGGGCAACGGCAGAGAGGGCAGCCAGCGCCACACCACCAGCGCACAGAGCAGGTAGGCCAGTGCCGAGGCCAGGTACATCAGCTCGAAACCGTAGCCGATGGCCAGCGCGAAGGCGATGGGCGGACCTATGACCCAGGCCAGCGAAAACTGAGCCCGCATCACCGAGCTGAACATGTCCGCCCGCCGGTTGCGGCTGTCTGAATACTCCCGCGCCAGCGCAAACAACTGGGGGCTGGCAGTGGCCGCCAGCGCCGCCAGCATCACCCCCAGACTCGCCAGCAGCCAGTAGTTGCGGTTCCAGGCAAACAGCAGGGAGAGCGCTACCCCGGCAAAGCAGCAGCGCAGGATCAGTCGCTTGCGATCCCCCTTGTTGTCGGAGCGGTGACCCAGCCATTGGCTGACCAGAATGCCCACCACCGCATTGATGGTATAGAAGAGCCCGACCAGAAAGGGGCGCACCTGCACCTCCTCGGCCAGAAACAGACTTAAGGTAGGCACCTGCAGTGCCACTGCGACGCCGGTCATAAAGGTCACGGCAAGAAATGAAAGAGAGACGGGGTCAGGGCGTTTGACCGCCGCTATCGACAAGCTCATAGGGTTACCACTGGTTGAAGGGACGATACGGGCTAACGGGCGGCAGCCGTATGAAAATTCGGCGCCTATCTTATGTCACTATCAAGAGCGGGCTCAAGGATGCATAAGCAGGTGTGCGCCTTGCGAGGGAGGCCGCGACCCCGTAGAGTGAAAGCCCATCCTGCCAGCACAAGGAGTTCGCATGTTTGATTTTGATCAGGAAGTAGACCGCAGTGGCACCATGAGCCTGAAATGGGACAAGTACAAGGGCCAGGATGTGCTGCCCATGTGGGTTGCCGATACCGACTTTGTCTCCCCACCGTCCGTGATTGAGGCGTTGACCAAACGGGTTGCCCACGGCATTTTCGGCTATTCACGCCCCTCGCCGCGCCTGATCGAACTCATCATCGAACGGATGGCGACCCGCTATGGCTGGGCCATCGAGCCCGAATGGCTGGTGTTCCTGCCGGGCGTGGTGCCGGGGCTCAACCTCGCCTGCAAGGCGTGGAGCCAGCATGGCCGCGGTATCATCACCCCCAAGCCGGTCTATTACCCCTTCCTGCAGGCGCCGGGCTTCAATGATCGTCCCCTGCTCACCGTGCCGATGATTGAAGAAGCCGGTCGCTGGGTGCTGGATCTTGAAGAGCTGGAGCGTCAGGCTCCCGCCGCAGATCTGTTGCTGCTCTGCAACCCCCACAACCCGGGCGGCACCATCTTCACCCGTGACGAGCTGCTGGCCATCGATGCCATCGCCGCGCGCCACAATCTGGTGATCTGCTCCGATGAAATCCACTGCGATCTGCTGCTGGATAAAAACGCCCGCCACATTCCCTACGGCGCCATCAGTGCACAAGCGGCCGAGCGCTGCGCAGTGATGATGGCCCCGAGCAAGACCTTCAATATCGCCGGTCTCTGCTGCTCCTTCGCCATTATCCCCAACGCCCGTCTGCGCTTCAGGCTGCAACAGGCGATGCGCGGCATCAGCGCCGACGTCAACCTGCTGGGCTTTGTCGCCGCCGAAGCAGCCTATGAGGGTGGCGAACAGTGGCTGACCGAGCAACTCGACTATCTGGCGGCCAATCTGGCCCTGATCCAGCAGGCGGTTGCCCGCTGGCCCGGCGTCAAGCTGGCCAACCATCAGGCGACGTATCTGGCCTGGATCGATGTGAGCGGCCTTGGCCTTGCCGATCCCATCGCCTTCTTCGAGCAGGCCGGCGTTGGTCTCTCCCCCGGCGCCCAGTTTGGCGACGGTCAGTTCGTGCGGCTCAACTTCGGCTGCACCAGGGCACGGCTGACCGACGCGCTGGCGCGGATGGAGCGGGCAATCCTCAACAACAAGCCCTGATCAGCCAGCAACGGGATGGGCAAGCCCCATCCCTTTTTCCCTGTGTCATCAGCCAGCGGTCAACTCAGTCAACGGTCAATTATGTCTCTACGGATCTTGCATCACCTTCTGCTTCCCCTCTGTGCACTCTCTGCGCTGCTCCCCTTTGGCAGCCAGGCGCTGACTATCGGAACAGGCCCGCTCAATGGGGTCTACTACCCGACCGGTGGCGCCATCTGCCGGGTGCTCAATGCCGGCCATGCTCTACATGGGGACAGCTGCACCGTGCAGAGCACCCGTGGCTCGATGGCCAACCTCAAGGCACTCGACAAGGGGGACGTACAGCTGGCGCTGGTGCAATCCGATGTGTTGCACCACGCCCTGCACGGCACCGGCCCCTTCAGCGGGCAGGGGGCCAACAATGAGCTGCGCAGCCTGTTTCGCCTCTATCAGGAGTCGTTGACCCTGCTGGCCGCCCCCAATAGCGGCATCACCACCCTGGCAGATATCGAAGGGAAACGGGTCTATCCGGGCAACAAGGGCGCCGGTGAGCAGATCACCAGCCAGGCCCTGATGGCAGCCATGGGATGGCAACCTGGGCAGTTTGCTGCCTATCAGCTCAAGTCGGACAGCGAACCGCTGGAAGGGCTATGCGATGGCTCGCTGGATGCCGCTTTTGTGGTGGCCGGTCACCCCAGTCTGGCGGTCGGCGATCTGATCAGCCGCTGCAAGGTGCGCCTCATCCCCATCGAAGGGGAGCAGATCGACACGCTGCTCAAGCAACACCCCTACTACCAGCGCAGCCGTATCGCCGCCAACCTCTATCCGGGGCAGACCACCGCCATCAACAATATCGGGATGAGTGCCGAACTGGTGGCGCTGGCCAGCCTGCCGGACCCTATCGTCCGAACCGTGCGCGATACCCTGCTGGCCCGGGTCAAACAGTTCAGCCGGCTGCATCCCGCCCTGAGCAAGGTGACCTCCGAGCAGTTGCAGGCGCAAACCGAGCTGCCCCTCCATGCGGGAATGTCGGATCAACCGCCCGCCCCCTTGCCACTGACCCCCGAGCAGTTAACCGCGGAACAGCTGACGCCGGAGCCGTTATCACCAGCGCCATCGGCCTCGGAGGCGGTGCCCACGACAGGGCCGGTGAGCGCCGCCAACGGGGCGACTGCGCCCTCTGACGCGACCGCCACCAGCAGTGCCGCAGTGGCGACAGAAGCCACAGAGGTTAATCCCTTGCCCGAAGAGGCGCTCGAGGTCACCTCCGAGCTCACTGCGCCAGCCACCGAGGGTGAGAGCGGGGCCCCTTCGGCCTCTGCCGCAGCGTCAACGGTTCCATCACCATCGGCTGCCGTGTCGATTCAGTTGCCACAGAGCGCCTCTGCGGCCACTGCGCTGCAAGAACAGGCAATCCAGCCTGCCAGCAGCGCGGTGACTGGCGAAACCTCGCAGCAGGATAAAACCGACACGCCTCCCGCCCCTGCCACCAGCGCAGCCACACCGCTGCAACCCTGAGTGGTCAGCTCCCACAAACGCATCAGGGCAGCCTCGGCTGCCCTGATTATTGATATGCGCTCGATAGTGGCGCAATTGATGGCAGCACAGTCACCCCGAGGCCTGCTCACCTTGCCGCCCCGCTACGGCTCTATCACCCGGGTCAGATAGGGATTGGGCTTCTGGATCTCCTCCTCCACCCAGTGCAGCAACTGCTTGATGGCCCGAGACAACACCTGATTCTGGCGTACCACGTAACCCAGACTGGTACCGGGAAAATCGCCGAGGCTGGTGACCGGCGCGGTGAGGTTGAGGCGCGGATGCAGGGAGAAGTCCGGCACGATGGCGACACCAAAGCCCGCCTCGGCCCAATCCAGCTGGGCGTCCACGCTGCCTACCTCCATGATGCGGCAGGGGGGCAAGGCCAGCAGCGGCAGGGACGGGTCGATCAGCGCCCGGGTGCGGGTGTCGTGACCGAGCAGGATCAGGGTCGGCTCGTCGAGGGGATCGCTCTCCCCCGCCACCGCCCGTGCTTGCCAGCGAGCAAGGCCGTGACCCAGCGCGCACCAGGTCACCTGTTGCAGCTCGGTGTAGAAGAGCGGTTCGCTGCGCTTTTGCGCCATGACAAAACCCAGATCCGCCTTGCCCGCCTTGACCAGCTCGGCGGCCTGATCCGAAGTGGTGTTGAACAGGGTGAGGTCGATGCCGGGGAACTCCCGCTTGAAGCGCTGGAACGGCTGGATAAGCAGCAGGCGGGAGATAATGTCGCTGGCGGCGATGGCCAGCGTCCCCTGACTCAGCTGGTTGAGGGCATTGAGATCGGACTGGCAGAGCTGCAACTCGGCGATGGTGCGCTCGGCGCTTTGCAGTAGCCGCTCCCCCGCCTGCGTCAGGCGAAACGGACTGCGCTCGATCAGCCGCACCCGGGTCGCCTGCTCCAGCCGTTTGATATGCAGGCTGACATTGGGTTGGGTCATGTGCAGCTCGGTGGCGGTCTGACCAAAATGTTGCAATCGGGCCAGAGTGACAAAGGTTTGCAGCCAGTGAATATCCAGCATAAGAGTCCCTCAACCCGCGAGGTGCGGGGCTTGTCAGGCAAAATCGAGCAGTTTGCCGCTTAATTGGCCATAATTATATGGTTCTCTTATCGGAATTATAAAGATAATTAATTTTTCTAATCCGCATCAGGCTCCTAGGATGGACGCCTAACGTCTTAGGAGAAAGAGTCATGTCGTCTATCGTAGTCGTAGGTGCTAACTGGGGTGATGAAGGCAAAGGCCGCATCGTGGATTATCTGGCAGGTCAAGCTGGCGCCAGCATTCGCTTCCAGGGCGGCAACAACGCCGGCCACACCGTGGTCAACGACCTTGGCACCTTCAAGCTGCACCAGGTTCCGAGTGGCGTATTCAACCCGGATTGCCTGGTTGTCCTCGGCCCGGGCATGGTGATCAGCCCCGAGAAACTGACCGTCGAGCTCGAGGAAGTCAAAGCCTCCGGCGTGACTCCGAAGCTGGCCATCTCTGACCGCGCAACCCTGTGCCTGCCGCTGCACGCACTGGAAGATACCCTTGAAGAGCAACGTCTGGGTGACGGCGCCTATGGCTCCACCCGTCAGGGCATCGCTCCTGCCTACGGCGATCGCGTGATGAAGAAAGCGATCCTGGTTGGCTGGCTGAAACAGCCGGACGTGCTGGTCGAGCGCATCCAGTTCATGCTGGACTGGAAACTACCGCAGATGAAGGCTATCTACCCCTCCTTCGAATTCACCCAGACTGCCCAGGAAATGGCCGACTGGCTGCTGGAAGTCTCTGCACCGTGGATCGACGCCGTGTGCAACGTCAGCATGCCGCTGAAAGCGCTGCAGGCAGAAGGCAAGACCCTGCTGTTCGAAGCGCAGTTGGGCGCTGGCCGTGACCTGATCTACGGCGAATACCCCTGGGTAACCTCCTCCCACGTATCCGGCGCCTACGCCGGTATCGGTGGCGGTCTGCCGGGTCTGCGCCCGGAGCGCGTCATCGCTGTGGCCAAGGCATTCAGCTCCTCTGTCGGTACCGGCACTCTGCTGACCGCCATGGAGAACCAGGACGAGTTCCGCAAGATCACCAACGAGTTCGGTGCCACCACCGGCCGTCCCCGTGATGTCGGTTACTTCGACGCGGTCGCCACCAAGAACGGTGTCGAGCTGCAAGCCGCCACCGAAGTGGCCCTGACCAAGCTGGACTGCCTGACCGGTCTGCCGGATCTGAAGATCTGCGTGGCCTACGAAGGTGCCCACACCGAGAACCCGATTTGGCCGCAAACTGCCGCCCTGAAGCCGGTTTACGAGCAGATGGAAAGCTGGAGCGAAGACATCACCGGCTGCCGCACCTTCGAAGAGCTGCCCAAAGCGGCCCAGCAGTACGTGCTGCGTATCGAAGAGCTGCTCGGCGTACCGGTTCCGATGGTTTCCGTCGGCCCGGGCCGTGACGAGATGATCCTGCGCTAAGCCGCACCTCTCATCGTCAAACAAAAAACCGGCATCCCTGATGCCGGTTTTTTTATGGCTGCCGTTTACCTTCTTGCCATAAAATCACCCAAAGGCTCAATTAACTCACCAATCGACCTCACATTGAGCCGTTCTGCAATAACATTCTACCCTGCCCTCGTTAAAGTGAACCCGTTACCACACGAGGAGTCACCCGATGAAATTGCTCAAACAGAGTGCCTTGTTGCCACTGCTCTGCCTGACGGCCATGCCAGCCTTTGCCATGACCCTGAAGAGCGCGGATATTCACGAAGGCCAGCTGATGGACAAACAGTTCAGCTTCAACGGCTTTGGCTGCAGCGGCGACAACCACTCGCCCCAACTTAGTTGGCAGGATCTGCCGGCAGGCACCAAGAGTGTTGCCATCACCGCCTATGACCCCGATGCCCCTACCGGCAGCGGTTGGTGGCACTGGCTGGTGGTTAACCTGCCTGCCACCCAGAGCGAGCTGGCCAGCAATGCCTCCGGCAAGCTCAAGCAGGGATTGGAGATCCGCACCGACTTTGGCAGCCAGGGTTATGGCGGCCCCTGCCCGCCCGCTGGTCACGGCATGCACCGCTATCAGTTCACCGCCTGGGCCCTGCCCCATGATCTCGAGGTAAAGGCTGATACCCCGCCGGCTATGGTAGGCTACATGCTCAACAGCATGGCGCTCGGCAAAGCCACCCTGACCACCACCTTCGTCACCCCCTAGGAGCCAACCGGATGAGCACTCCCCTGCTGCAACAGAGCCACTATCTCGGGATCCGCCAGCAGCCCCTGCACCGGGTGCTCATCTATGCCCCGACCCTCATCTGGGTCACCCAGGGGAGCAAGCAACTATGGTGGCGCGAGCGACGTCTGTCGTTTGACAGGGAGCGCTGGCTGCTGATCCCGGCAGGCCACCAGCTCACCTTCGTCAATCAGCCGGAGCAGGGCAAATTTCGCTCCCACGCCATCACGCTGCTCACTCCGCCGCCACCAGAATGGCTGGCCGAGTCAGCCCCTTCCCACGCCGATTTGGAGGAACCCGCCGTCAAGGTCACCCCCGGGCTCGCCTTCTGCTTTGAACTCATCAGCACCATGGCCGAACGGGGACTGAGCGAGGCGACCCAGGCCGAACTGCTGCGCGGCTTCTATGCCGAGCTGCGGGCCGCCAACGCCCTCGGATTGCTCTTTCCCGCCAGCACCATGACTCTCGCAGAGCGGCTGGCACGCTACCTGGCGGTGGAACCCGGCATCGATCACACCCTGGAGGCGGTGGCCCCCCACTTCTCCATGAGCCGCGCCTCCATGGTGCGCAAGCTGGCCGCCGAAGGTCGCAGCTTTCGCCAGTTGCTGGCTCAGGTGCGGATGAGTCACGCCCTCAACCTGTTGCAACAGGGCCTGACCCCGCTGGAGGCCGCCCTCGCCTGCGGTTATGACTCCCCCAGCCGCTTTGCCGCTCGCTTCAAACAGGAGTTCGGCCTGACGCCCCACCAATACCTGCACACCTGCCCTGCCAGATTGGCGAGCAACGACAAGTAAAATATTACTTAAAACCAATTCTATGTAACCTGATGTAACCCGGTGATCCCGCTCACATTGCCACCTCTTCAGAGTGTGATCTCGCGCCAGCGCTCCCTTTTCCCTTGCCATACAATGGCTACCGAACACCTTTTCACTAAAAATAAGCGTAAAAATCTTCCTTTTAACCTACATAAACGGAATTGGAGCGAGCGATGTTTCGTAAAACTTTACTCTCGGTAGCCCTCGGCACCGCCCTGTTCGGACTGACTGCCTGCAACGATAACCAGACAGAGGGCAGCACAGTCGCCAAACCGGAGCAGGCCATCCAATACAAGGACGTGATCGACCGTCGGGGAACACCGACCCAATTCCGCGACTTTGACAGCTACTCCAACCTCAAATACAACCCGCTGCTCGATCTGGGGGCATGGCACGGTTTCCTGCTGCCTGCCAGCGACAAGGAGTGGGGGGGCTTTACCGGCCCCATGGTCATCTCCGAGGAGTACAGCCTCTTCTTTGCCAGCGAGCTGGACAAGCTCACCCTGAGCGATGCGAGCGGCCGCCCGTTCCCGCTCACCAGCGCCCGCAAGCAGGAGGCGTACGCCATTCCCGGTGCGCTGGTGCAACGCTTCGAGTTCGAGCCCTTCACACTGGAGCTGGAGCTGCGTTATGGCGATGCCCGCACCGCCCTTATCCGCACCCGACTCATCAACCAGACCGATGCACCGCTCACCCTCAACCTCAACTGGCAGGGCGAGTTGCTCAATCAATGGGATGCCAAGGATACGATTGCCAGCAAATATCCAGGCTGGACACGCACCATCAGCGAGAGCGACAAAGGAATCGAATTCCAGTTCGGTAAACTGCGCAGCACCTGGAACATCATGCAGAGCGGCAGCGCCCGCTATCGAATCGACCGCACCCTGCCAAGTCGCACCACCCTCGACCAGAAGACACTGGGCTACCAAAGCGACGCCAGCATTACCCTGGCCGCCAAGGGGAGCGAGGATATCTACACCCTGCAGAGCTATCTCCACTCCGCAGATGACGCCAGCCGCCATCAGCAGAGCCGTCAGGCCCTGCTGGCCAACCCGGCCAGCTATTTTGCCGACTCCATCCGCCGCTGGGAGGGCTACCTTGCCAACGGTCTCTCCAATCAGGGTATCCCCGAGTCGGAGCGTCGCATCGCCGTCAAGGCGATGGAGACCCTCAATGGCAACTGGCGATCCCCGGCTGGCGCCATCCTCCACGATGGGGTAACCCCCTCCAATACCGCCCGCTGGTTCGACGGCGTCTGGGCCTGGGACAGCTGGAAGCACGCCTATGCCATGGCACACTTCAACCCGGAGGTCGCCAAGAACAACGTGCGCGCCATGTATGACTATCAGGTACAGCCGGATGATCCGGTACGACCGCAGGATGCGGGCATGGTGATCGATGCCGTCTTCTACAACAAGCTGGCGGATCGCGGTGGCGATGGCGGCAACTGGAACGAGCGCGATACCAAGCCGCCCCTTTCCGCCTGGGCCATCTGGGAAATCTACAGCGCCACCAAGGACAAGGCCTTTATCGCCGAGATGTATCCCAAGCTGCAGGCCTACCACGACTGGTGGTACCGCGCGCGGGACAACAACCGCAACGGCATCATCGAATATGGCGCCACCAAGCATGTGGAGCACAATGACGAGTACGGCAATATCACCTTCAAGGTGCAGTACTCCAACGGTATTCCCGCTGGGCTGGATCTCTCCAGCTGTACCAGTGAGGGGGATGGCTGGTATGCCTGCGCCGGTATGCCGCTCTATCAACAGGTGTTGAACGTGGGCGGTTACAGCGACATGGATATCGGTGCCCAGCACGGCGCCGGTTGGGAGTCAGGCATGGACAACGCCGCCCGCTTCGGCTTTATCGAACCGGGCCAGCTGCAACGCTATGCCGACAAGACCTATGGCGGAGATTTGGCCAAGGCACGTCAGGACTGGAACGTCGCCTTCTTTGAAAACCATCAGGACAATGGCGATTTGATCGGTTTCTCCATCGATCAGGAGTCAGTGGAGCTCAACGCCTTCCTCGCCAAAGAGAAACGCATTCTGGCAGACATGGCCGACCTGCTTGGCAAGCCGGACGACGCGAGCCGCTACCGCGATGGCGCGGCCCAGCTGGCTGGTTACATCAACAGCTGCATGTTCGATGAGGCGTCAGGCTTCTATTACGATCGTCAGATTGGTCAGGGGGATGTGGCTGACGGCAACGGCTGCGTCGGCAAATTGCTGACCGCTCGCGGCCGTGGTCCGGAAGGGTGGAGCCCGCTCTGGGCAGAGGTCGCAGACAAGGAGAAAGCGGCGCGGGTGCGTGAGGTGATGCTCAACGCCCAGGAGTTCAACACAAAGATTCCGCTGGGCACAGCCGCACTCACCAACCCGGCCTACGACCCCAATATCTACTGGCGCGGCCGGGTATGGCTCGATCAGTTCTACTTCGGGGTGAAGGGGCTGGAGAACTACGGCTACCGCAGCGATGCCGAGGCTCTGGTCAACAAGCTATTCAACAACGCAGAGGGCTTGGCGGGCAGCGGCCCCATCCGCGAAAACTACAATCCGGAGACCGGCGCCATGCAGGGGGCAAGCAACTTCAGCTGGAGCTCGGCCCACCTCTATATGCTCTATCGCAACTTCCTGAAACCACAGGCGTAAGCTTGCTCCACCATGCAAAAGGCCTCCTGATGGAGGCCTTTCTGTTTTCACTCAAGTTGCACTCACACAATACCCGCCACGCGGCAGGTACGGGCTCGTCTTAGCCGTTAGTGAGCGGCAAAGAGAGGCGTTTAGCCAGTGCCTGGAAGTGCTGGCTCACCTCAGCCCCAAACAGGGGGTCGCCAATGGCGCGGTTCTGCCAGTTTTGCTCCAGATGACGCCAGTCATCCTCGGTCAGGGAGTCACGCAGATGGGGGAAGATCACCCCCTCTTCATAGTTCATGTGTGCCTCTTGCAGTTCCACGAAGCGCTCCAGCTTGGTGGTGAACTGATCGAGGGGGATCACAGCATCCATCAGGATCATCTCCACCATCTCCTTGAGATCGGCCCCGGCCTCCAGCAGCTTGACGTGCTCCTCCTGCAGGCGGTTGGCGACCTCACCCTCCACCACCCGATATTTCAGGTAGTAGTCATAGATGAGATCTTCCTTGGGATGGTGGTACTTGTCAGAGACCTCCCGCAGGTAGTCGATGACATCGCGCACCAGAAAATAGCTGATGGGCTCTTCGGCACGAATGGCTGCCAGCTTGTGCTTGAGCAGCTCCAAAAGTCGGGCGATGTTGAGATGATCCTTGTGCAGACTGGATAACATGGGCACTCCTTGGCTCTGAATTAATCTTATGTCCCTGAGTATACGGTCATTTGTCGCCCGAACTTTGCACTCAATCAAGTGGGATGCAGACAGATTTCCACTCTATCGGACTCTTGCCCTGTTGTTCCAGCAAGCGATTGGTCTCGCTAAAGTGACCGCAACCGATGAAACCGCGGTGGGCAGAGAGGGGGCTCGGGTGCGGCGCGGTCAGCACATAGTGGCGCTGGCGGTCGATGAAACGTCCCTTCTTCTGGGCGTGGGCCCCCCACAGCAGGAACACCACCCCCTGACAACTGGCATTGATCTGCTCGATGACCCGATCGGTAAAGGTCTCCCATCCCAGATGGGCGTGGGAATGAGCCTGACCGGCCTGCACCGTCAGCACAGTGTTGAGCAGCAAGACACCCTGTTTGGCCCAGGATTCGAGAAAGCCGTGATTGGGTGTGACGAAACCTGGCAGGTCACGCTGCATCTCTTTATAGATGTTGACCAGTGAGGGGGGCGTACGCACGCCGGGCAGAACGGAGAAGCAGAGCCCGTGCGCCTGATTGGGGCCGTGATAGGGATCCTGGCCCAGGATCACCACCTTGACCTGATCCAGCTCGGTCAGCTTGAAGGCATTGAACACATCGGTGGCTGGCGGGTAGATCACCTTGCCCGCTTCCCGCTCGGCTCTGACAGTTGCCAGCGTACTCTTGAAATAGTCCTGCTCTTTCTCAGAGCCAATCACATCACTCCAGGTCAGCACCCCGGCCTCCTCACTTGATACGGCGAAGGGCTCAGGATAGGGGGCCAGCCCGCAAGACGCAACCGTGGCTCACGCTTTCCAGAGCCTGGCGAGGCGCCCCGAGCGCTCCAGCTTGCGCAGCCCGGTATTGAACAGCAGCATCAGACGGCGCGCCTCTGGATCGGCCTTGCGCATCAGCAAGTATCCCGGTTGCGACCAGATGGGGTCGGCGGCACCGGTCAGTGACAGCGATTGGGGATGACGAACGAGCGCCTGCTGGAACAGAGTCTGTGCCACCTGCTCATCCATCACCAGATAGTGGATCCGCCCGTCAAGCAGCTTGCCCATGCTCTCCTCATCGGAATCTGACCACTCGAGGGTGAGCCCGGCTTGGCGAGCGGCAAAACCATCGCCATAGAAATAGCCACGGGTCACCCCGACTGGCTCGTGTTTCAGCTCACCCAGATTGACCGCGGGCGTACCGGTCAGCGTCATCAGGCGAGTGGTGAAATGGCCGAGCGAGGCGGAGAGATAGAAAAGCTGCTCCCGCTCACGGGAGCGAAACCAGGGCATGGTGACCACATAGCGCCCCTCCAGAGTCAGTCGGTAAGCCTCGGCCCAGGAATAGAAGTGAAAGCTGACATCGAGCCCCTCTTCGGCAAAGGCCTGACGCACCACCTCACAGAGAAAGCCCTGATTGGGCAGCGCCTCACTGATATAAGGTGGCCACTCGCCCACAGCAATACGCACCGTCTCGGCCCGTACCGCAACACTGCTTGCCCAGCAACAGAACAGGGCCAGCCATGCCCACTTTCGCCACCCATTATTCACCAGCACGCTCCTCGCTTTTTTTGCTGAGTGTAGCCAACCCCTCAATTAACCTCAGAAAAAGCCGAAAAGATGTAGTTAAATTACTATATTAACGAGATAAAAGATGCATAATTTGGATATCTTACAAAATCAGAAAAATGACCTATTTTTGATTCAACTCAATAATTTAATCCCATTGAAATGGCGCTTTGTCTGATTTTATTGATCCAGATCAATTTTGGTAATATTACCACCGTGGTATATATGACCCCATCAAAGAAAAGGTGTAAGGCAAGGGCCCTTTAAGTCATCGCCATCGACGGTAGCTTAAATACATCAGGGTAATTTCCTTACAGTTGGATTCGCGTTCCCATTGAGGAGTCATACCATGATCAAAGGCATTCAAATCACCCAGGCCGCCAACACCGCTCTGCTGAACTCTTTCTGGCTGCTGGACGAAGAGAAGCAACAAGCTCGCTGCATCTGCGTCAAAGGCGATGCTTTCGCTGCCGATCAAGAAGTGCAACTGGCTGACCTGGGTCAGTTCGAATACCGCGAACTGCCGGTTCAGGCTGAGCCTGCTGTTGAAGGTGGCCAGCACCTGAACGTCAACGTGCTGCGTCGCGAAACTCTGGAAGATGCTATCGAAAACCCGGAGAAGTACCCGCAGCTGACCATCCGTGTATCTGGCTACGCAGTGCGTTTCAACGCCCTGACCCCGGAACAGCAGCGTGACGTGGTTACCCGTACTTTCACCCAGAGCCTGTAATCAGCGCCCTGCAGTGAAAAGCTGATACTTGCGGTATCAGCACAAAAAAACGGCCGATTGGCCGTTTTTTTATACGTGCTTTCACTAGGCAAGCGCAAAAAACAAGGCCTCGCATTGCGAGGCCTTGTGATAAGTGCTTGTCCCATCAAGCAGAGGTATCTAGGGGCTCAAAACCCTTGATCAGGTCATCGATGGCCTTCATCTGTTTGAGGAAGCCTTCCAGCTTCTCCAGCGGCAGGGCGCTCGGGCCATCGCAGCGGGCAATTTTCGGATCCGGGTGGGATTCGATAAAGAGACCGGCCAGACCGACCGCCATACCGGCGCGCGCCAGCTCGGTCACCTGCTCGCGACGACCACCGGAGGCCGCACCCAGCGGATCACGGCACTGCAGGGAGTGGGTTACGTCAAAGATCACCGGATAGCCACCGGTGCTCTTCTTCATCACGCCCAGGCCCAGCATGTCCACCACCAGGTTGTCGTAGCCGAAATTGGCACCGCGCTCGCAGAGGATCAGCTGATCGTTGCCGCACTCCTCGAACTTGTCGGTGATGTTCTTCATCTGGCTTGGGCTGAGGAACTGTGGCTTCTTAATGTTGATAACGTTGCCGGTGCGGGCCATGGCTTCCACCAGATCGGTCTGGCGTGCCAGGAAAGCGGGCAGCTGGATAACGTCCACCACCTCGGCGACCGGCTTGGCCTGATGGGGTTCGTGCAGATCGGAGATGACCGGCATGCCGAAGGTCGCTTTCAGCTCCTGGAAAATCTTCATCCCCTCTTCCAGACCCGGACCGCGGTAGGAGTGGATGGAAGAGCGGTTGGCCTTGTCCCAGCTCGCCTTGAAGACAAACGGGATGCCCAGCTTGCTGGTCACTTCCACGTACTTCTCGCACACCGCCATCGCCATGTCGCGGGATTCCAGCACGTTCATGCCGCCAAACAGCACGAACGGTTTGTCGTTGGCTACGTCGATCTGGTTGATCTTGATATTCTTCTGTTCCATCTAAGACTTCCTTAATGAAGGGGCCTGAAGCCAAGTTACTCCGTTGCAGCCGAGCGCTGCGGCCTTGATATTCTTCTGTTTAAGTTTCAAGCCGCCCTTAATGGAGGGGCTTGGGGCTCAGATCCAGCGCGGCCAGCTGCACTTTCAGCACATCGGCCACCGGATCGTCCGGGCATTGTTCAATAAAATATTCAAAATCGTCGGCGGCCTGGCGCGGGCAATCGAGCTGCTCGTAGATAAAGCCGCGATCCCGCGTCTCCAGCGGATCGCCGGGCTTCATCCGCAACAACAGCTCGCTGCAACGCAGCGCCTCGGGCATGCGATCTTCCCGCAGCAGGGCACCCTTGCTGACGTTGAGCAGCCGTTCGATGATCTCCCACTGGCCGGAGGGCTGCAGGTAGTCGGGGGTCAGGGTCGCCAAGTCCCCCAACGCACCGCGCAGCAGCAGCTCGATGCGGGCCAGGCTCAGCTCGTCGCCGGTAAAGGGGTCGACATAGACCTCCCCCTCGCCACCGGCAAAGCTCACCAGGAAGTGGCCGGGGAAGCAGATCCCCTCCACATCGAGCCCGAGCTTGCGCCCCAGCTGGATGATGAGAATACCGAGGCTGACCGGGATCCCTTTGCGCTGAACCAGCACCTGATTGAGATCGCAGTTGTTGGCAGAGAAATAATCCTGCCAGTCGCCATGAAAACCGAGGCTGTGGTAGAAACCCTGCAGCAACTGCTGGCGCACTTCGTCGCAGGTGCCCTCTTCGATCTGCTCATCCAGCCACTCGTCCAGCAGGTTCAACTCGCGGATCCCCTCCTCGACCGAGCCATAAATTTCGTCACTGACAGACAACGCCAGCTCAGTGATGTCGTGGGCTTCGAAATCGGTCCATTCGTCTATGTGTAACATTCTCTTCATGCCTTAGCCGAACACACTCGTCTGTTTGAGCACTGCCAACTTGGCAATAAAGTAGATCCAGCCGAGCGCCCCCAGAAAGGAGCACCAGCGCACCAGATTGCTTTTGGCCAGCCGCAGCGCCATCGCCGCCAGAAATACCAGCACCAGAATGGCCATCAGCTTCTCGCTGAGCCAGGGCGTTCCGTTATTGAGCGGGTTGAGATCCAGCACCATGCAGAGCAATACGCCGGAGAGCACCACCAGACCGTTGAGCCAGCCGCTGACCTTCATCACCGGCGCGCTATAGGCTCGACCAGTGGCGGTCTGTACCCAGTAGAAGCGGAGCATAAACATCAGCACGGCCCCGGCAATCAGGGTGAGGTGCAGGTGTTTGAGCACAAAAACCATATTCAATCCTTGCATGGGGGCGCACAGGCAACCCGCCGTGTAACAGTAAGGGGCTGTCAGCGCAGCGGGCAGAGGCCCAGCGTCACCCTGTCGTTATCCCCGTAATCACGCACCGTGGCTACCTCGCGGTAGCCGCCATCACGCAGCAACTGACGCACCGCCTCCCCCTGATCCCAGCCATGCTCCAGCAGCAACCAGCCATCGGTCAGCAGATAAGCGGGGGCATGGGCCACGATGTGGCGGATATCGGCCAGCCCAGCGTCATCGGCAACCAGCGCCGAGCGGGGTTCAAAGCGCACGTCACCCTGCTCGAGATGGGGATCGGCGCCATCAATATAGGGGGGATTGGAGACAATCACCGCAAAACGTGGCGTATTGTCGCGATCCGGCTCGCCAAGGGACTCGAACCAGCTGCCATCGCGCACCTCGATGGGTAACCCCAGCGCGGCGCTGTTCTCGCGAGCCAGCGCCGCAGCATCGGCCATCCGATCCACCGCCCACACATCGATTTCGGGCCGCTCGGACTTGAGCGCCAGCGCGATGGCGCCGGTGCCGGTGCCGAGATCCAGCACGGCGCACGGCCCCTGCGGGATTCTGGTCAGCGCCTGCTCGACCAGCACCTCGGTATCGGGGCGCGGGATCAGGGTCGCCGGGCTCACTTTCAGCGGCAGCGACCAGAACTCCCGCTCGCCAACGAGATGGGCGATGGGTTCGCCATTGAGACGACGGACCAGCCACCCCTGCAGGGTGGCCTGCTGGGCGGCATCCAGCTCACGCTCGGGCCAGGTCATCAGATAGCTGCGACGGCAATCGAGCAGATGACAGAGCAGTACATCGGCGTCGGCGCGGGGGGACTCCCCCTCAGCCAACACAGTCATAATATGGGCACGAGCCTGCTGGATCTGCATCAGTGCCACTCCACCTTATGGGCACGACACTTAATGCGAGCTTGCCGGATCACCATTTGCATCAGTTGTTCTCGGCCAGCGAGGCGAGCTGATCGGCCTGATACTCCTGCACCAGCGGGGTGATGACGCAGTCCAGATCCCCTTCCAAAATTTCGGAGAGGCGATAGAGGGTCAGGTTGATACGGTGCTCGGAGAGGCGACCCTGCGGATAGTTGTAGGTACGAATGCGCTCGGAGCGATCACCGGAGCCCACCAGATTGCGGCGGGTGCTCTGCTCGGCGGCGCGGTGGCGCTCATCCTCGGCCGCTTGCAGGCGGGCGGAGAGCACCGACATCGCCTTGGCGCGGTTCTTGTGCTGGGAGCGCTCGTCCTGACACTCCACCACCAGACCGGTCGGCAGGTGGGTGATGCGGATGGCCGAGTCGGTCTTGTTGACGTGCTGACCACCGGCACCGGAGGCGCGGAAGGTGTCGATCTTCAAGTCGGAAGGGTTGATCTCGATCTGCTCGGCTTCCGGCACTTCCGGCAGCACGGCGACGGTACAGGCGGAGGTGTGCACCCGGCCCTGAGACTCGGTCTCCGGCACCCGCTGTACCCGGTGACCACCGGATTCAAACTTGAGACGGCCATAGACGCGCTCGCCGTCGATCTTGGCGATCACCTCCTTGTAGCCACCATATTCACCATCGTTGCAGCTGACGATGGAGACGCGCCAGCCCTGACGCTCGGCAAACCGTGAATACATGCGGAACAGGTCACCAGCAAAGATGGCCGCTTCGTCGCCACCGGCACCGGCGCGGATCTCCAGATAGCAGTTGTTGTCATCCTTGGGATCCTTGGGCAGCAACATCAGTTGAAGCTCCTGCTCCAGCGCCTCCAGATTGGCCTTGGCCAGCGGCAGCTCCTCCTGCGCCATCTCGCGTAGGTCGGCATCCTCCTCCTCCAGCATCATCTGGGTGGTCTCAAGATCATCCTGCGCCTGACGGTAACGCTGGAAGGCGTGAACGATATCTTCCAGCTGGGCATATTCGCGGGTCAGGGCGCGGTAGCGATCCTGATCCGAGACCACGTCTGGCTCGCCGAGCATGGCCTGTACTTCTTCGTGGCGCTCGATGAGGCCTTCCAGCTTTCTGATCAGTGACGGATTCATAACTCTTGCATTCTCAATGGAGGACGGGACAACCGGCAGGTTGCCCGAAAATTATGGCTCTTGTGACAACCCCAGCGCCTGCCGCAAGCGGGAGAGCTCGCTCTGATCCCCCTGGGAGGCAGCCTGGCGCAACGCCTGGGTCGGCGCGTGGATCAATTTGTTGGTGAGGCGATGGGCCATCGCCTTGAGCGCCTGTTCGGCACTCTCGCCCTGCGCCAATGCCAGCAGGGCCCGTTGCAACTCTTCATCAGCCACTTGCTGTGACTGATGGCGGTAATCGCGAATGAGATCGACCGAGCTCTGGCCGCGATACCAGCCCATAAACTCGTCGCGCTCTTCCTGCACGATCACTTCCGCCTGTGCGGCAGCCCGTTTACGGGTTTCGAGGTTCTGCTCGATGATCCCCTGCAAATCATCCACCGTGTAGAGATAGGCATCGGAGAGCTCATCGACTTCGGCTTCGATGTCGCGCGGCACGGCAATATCCACCAGAAACATGGGTTTGAAGCGGCGGGCCTTTAGCGCGCGCTCCACCATCCCCTTGCCGATGATGGGCAGGGGGCTGGCGGTCGAGCTGATGACAATATCCGCCTCGTGCAGATAGTCGGGGATCTCTTCGAGCGTCATCACCTGGGCGCCGAATTCGGCCGCAAGGGTCTGGGCGCGCTGCAGGGTGCGGTTGGCCACCATCATCTTGGTGACGTTCTGCTCGCGCAGATGACGGGCCACCAGTTCAATGGTTTCGCCAGCACCGACCAGCAGCACCTTGGTCTGGGAGAGATCGGAGAAGATCCGCCGACCCAAGCTGACGGCGGCAAACGCCACCGACACGGCACTGGCGCCAATCTCGGTATCGGTACGCACCCGTTTGGCCACCGAGAAGGATTTCTGGAACAGCCGCTCCAGCGCCCCCTTCACCGACTCCGCCTGCTGGGCGTGGGCATAGGATTGCTTGATCTGCCCCAGGATCTGCGGCTCCCCCAACACCAGCGAGTCGAGCCCGCACGCCACCCGCATCAAGTGGCGCACCGCCTCTTCATCGTGATGCTGATAGATGGCAGTGACCAGTTCGGCCGCGTCCAGCCCGTGGAACTGCTGCAGCCAGCGCAGCACTTGCTCCTGCCGCTCCTCCTCCAGATTGCAATAGAGTTCGGTCCGGTTGCAGGTGGAGACGATCACCGCCTCGCTGACACCGGGTTGGCTCACCAGCTCACGCAAGGCGCGATCGATGCAGTCCGGGCCAAAGGCGACCCGTTCCCGCAAGGCGACACTGGCGGTGTTGTGGTTGATTCCGAGGGCAAGCAAACTCATGAGTGGGCGACGATCATTTCATACGCTGGGTGCAAAGGCTGCCAATTGTACGAGAAAGGGTAAGTCTTTAAAAGCAATACGGCCGCCCCGTATACTGTGGCAAATTCCTCTCTCTGGAGCCGTCTCTTGCTGCTACGTATTTTTACCCTCACCTGCCTGCTGTTGCTGGCCGGTTGTGCCACCACCCAGCCCCAGCGTGACCAGGTGAACTGGAACCAGGAGCGGGCCCGCCTCGAGCAGCTCACCCACTGGCAGCTATCCGGCAAGATGGCCATCATCACGCCACAGCAAAAGGGCAGCGCCCGTCTCAACTGGCAGCAGGATGGGGAGGATTATCGCCTCAACCTCACCAGCCTGATTGGCACCAGCATTCTGGAGCTCTCCCGCAGCAA
This sequence comes from Aeromonas sp. PI_26, assembly GCF_027854445.1. Classification (NCBI taxonomy): domain Bacteria; kingdom Pseudomonadati; phylum Pseudomonadota; class Gammaproteobacteria; order Aeromonadales; family Aeromonadaceae; genus Aeromonas; species Aeromonas sp. PI_26. The sequence goes on along the minus strand of NZ_JAJNOE010000017.1, from coordinate 7,064 downwards.
GGGGGAAATCACCCTGCTCGACAGCGACGGCAATCGCCACCAGAGCCAGGATGCCGAAGCGCTCATCTATCAACTGACCGGCTGGAATATTCCGGTTGCGGGATTACCGGAGTGGATCAAGGGGCTGCCGGGTCAGGCGGAGTTTGAACTCAACCCCGACAGCAGTCTGGCCAGCGTGCGCGACGGCCAGTGGCAGATCGTCTATGGCGATTATCGGGATCAGGATGGCTACCGCCTGCCGCACCAGCTGACCATGACCGGCCAGAACAGCCGCCTCAAGCTTCAGATCAACCAATGGACTCTTGCACGTTAATGGCTTCCACACGCTGGCCGGCACCGGCCAAACTCAACCTGTTTTTACACGTCAATGGCCGTCGTCCTGATGGCTATCACGAGCTGCAGACCCTGTTTATCTTCCTCAACCACAGCGACTGGCTCGAGTTCGAGGTGATACCGAATAGCGACACACTCACCCTGAGCCCGGCCATTCCCGGGGTGCCGGATGAGCAGAATCTGATTATCCGCGCGGCACGGCTGCTGCAGGCAACTCTGCCGAGCCCGCAAGGTGCCCATATTCGGCTGGAGAAAGTGCTGCCCATGGGGGGCGGCATTGGCGGCGGTTCGTCCGATGCAGCGACCACGCTGGTGGCGCTTAACCACCTCTGGCAAGCGGGTTTGAGCGAAGATGAACTGGCAGCGCTCGGCGTGCAGCTGGGGGCCGATGTGCCGGTGTTTGTCCGTGGCCGGGCGGCCTTTGCAGAAGGAGTGGGCGAGCGGCTGCAACCGGTCGAACTGCCCGATGCCTGGTATCTGGTGCTCAAGCCCGATTGCCATGTGGCGACCGCGGCCGTATTCCAGGATCCGGAGCTGCCGAGAGCCACGCCGAAAATGGCGCTGGACAACCTGCTGGAAGGCGAGTGGAAAAACGATTGCGAATCACTGGTGAAAAAGCGCCACCCCGAGGTTGCCAATGCGCTCGGCTGGTTGCTAGAATACGCGCCGTCAAGAATGACGGGCACAGGAGCCTGCGTCTTTGCTCAATTTGAAGACGAAGTGACTGCTCGGGAAGTGTTGGCCTGCGTGCCGAAGGGACTTGATGGGTTTGTCGCCAAGGGCGAGAACATATCACCTCTCTTCTCCACATTGCAACAGTTCAAATGATTGGGGTATCGCCAAGCGGTAAGGCAGCGGGTTTTGATCTCGCCATTCCTAGGTTCGAATCCTAGTACCCCAGCCAATTTTACCGAACGGTATTGATGATGATTAACGTGGCCGGTTTTGCACTCGGCCACGGATTCGGGTTACCGGTATCATCACAATCATTGGGCAGCAGACACCTTGTACGTTATCTTGATAAATCGTTTGCCCCAAAACGATAGGGTCTGATTTCAGACTCCCCCACATACTGGATGCAACCCCGAGGTTTCAAACCGTGCCTGACATGAAGCTGTTTGCTGGTAACGCAACGCCGGAACTAGCCCAGAAGATCGCAGATCGCCTGTTTATCAAACTCGGCAATGCTGCCGTAGGTCGCTTTAGCGACGGCGAGATCAGCGTACAGATCAATGAGAATGTACGTGGTGGCGATATCTTCATCATTCAATCCACCTGTGCCCCGACCAACGACAATTTGATGGAATTGATCGTCATGGTGGATGCTCTGCGTCGTGCTTCAGCTGGCCGTATCACTGCCGTTATCCCCTACTTTGGTTATGCCCGTCAGGACCGTCGCGTCCGCTCCGCCCGTGTACCCATCACCGCCAAGGTTGTCGCTGACTTCCTCTCCAGCGTCGGTGTGGATCGCGTGCTGACCGTTGACCTGCATGCCGAGCAAATTCAAGGTTTCTTCGACGTTCCGGTAGACAACGTGTTCGGTAGCCCGGTGCTACTGGAAGACATGAAGTCCAAGAACCTCGAGTCTCCTGTCGTTGTCTCCCCGGACATCGGTGGCGTCGTGCGTGCCCGCGCCATCGCCAAGCTGCTGGATGACACCGACATCGCCATCATCGACAAGCGCCGTCCCCGCCCGAACGTCTCCCAGGTCATGCACCTGATCGGTGACGTTGCCGGCCGCGACTGCATCATCGTTGATGACATGATCGACACCGGCGGCACCCTGTGCAAAGCTGCAGAGGCCCTGAAAGAGCGCGGTGCCAAGCGTGTATTCGCCTACGCTACCCACCCGGTCTTCTCCGGTTCCGCCGTCGAGAACATCAAGAACTCCGTGATCGATGAACTGATCATCACCGACTCCATCCCGCTCACTGCGGAGATGAAAGCGGTAGGCAAGGTCAAGCAGCTGACTCTGTCAACTGTACTGGCCGAAGCCATTCGTCGCATCAGCAACGAAGAGTCCATCTCTGCCATGTTTGAGCATTGATAGATTCAGCAATAACGAAAACCGCCATCAGGCGGTTTTCGTCTTTCTGGACCTTCTCTTTCCAACTTTCTGCTATCTGGTACGACCCTGCCCCCGGCAGGCTTAAGGATTTACCCATGAATTGCTTGCGTCCCCTCCTGCTCGCGACCCTCACCTCCGCCCTGTTCGCCTGTCAGCCCGTCAAAGAGAACCCGTCCTTCGTGCTGACTCTGGCTCACATGAACGACACCCACTCCCAGTTTGATCCGGTCAATGCCGAGATCAAAGGGCAGATCTTTGCCCAGCAGGGGGAGACGGACACCCTCTATACCCGCTTTGGCGGTTACCCGCGCCTGCTGACCATGGCGAAAGCCTATCAGGCCGATGCGCTGGCCAAGAACCAGCCCTTGCTGCTGCTGCACGGCGGCGATGCCTGGCAGGGCAGTGGCTACTTCAAACTCAACGAGGGGATGGCCAACGCCGAGTTGCTGAGCCAGTTCGGCCTCGATGCCATGGCGCTGGGCAACCACGAGTTCGATCTGGATAACCAGAAGCTGGCCCGCTTCATCGAGGGGGTCAACTTCCCGGTGCTGGCCGCCAACCTCGACACCAAGGCCGATCCGGCCCTCAGCAAGGCTGACAACCTCAAGCCCTTCGTGGTCTACGCTTTTGACGGCAACCAGAAGAGCCCGGTCACCGATCTCGACAACCTGCCGCAAGGCAAGCAGCTGGTCGCCGTCATCGGTCTGGTACTGGAAGACATGGGCAATATCGCCCCCAACGTCGGCAAGCTGCGCTTTGGCAAGGAGGTCGCCTCGGCTCAGGCCACGGTCGACATGCTGCAAGCCAAGGGGATCCATCAGATCGTGGCGCTCACCCACATCGGCAACGAGCGGGATCTGGCACTGGCCGCCAAGGTAAACGGCCTCGATGCCATCGTCGGCGGCCACTCCCACAGCCTGCTCGGCGATTTTCGCAATATTGGCTGGGGCAAGACCGGCGATTACGCCAAGCTGGTGACCAATCCGGATGGCATCGGCAAAACCTGCGTGGTGCAGGCTGGCTCCTACGCCCAGGCCATTGGTCTGGCTCAGGTGAGCTTTGATGGTCAGGGTCATGTGACCGACTGCCAGGGCCACAACAGCCTGCTGGCGAGCCGCGATTTCTTCGCCGATGCGGCGCGCAAGCAAGCGCTCGACGACGCCCGCAGCAAAGAGGCAAGCCAGTTTGTCGACAACCAGCCCAATCTGGTGACCGTGGATGAAGATCCGCGCCTGCGCGGCATCATCGACAGCCACTACAAACCGGCGCTGGAGAAAGCCTACGGCCCGGTGATCGGCACCATCCCCGAGCAGCTGCAAAATGCCCGTCGCCCCGGTGACAACGGCAGCGACAGCCACGGCTCAGATGTCGCGCCGCTGGTTGCCGAAGGGGAGTTCTACTGGGCCAATACCCCAGCAGTGCAAGCCCTGACCGGCGGCCCGGTCGATTTTTCTCTGGTTGCGGTGGGGGGCGTGCGCGCCGACCTGCCTGCTGGCGAATGGCGTGAGGGGGATAGTGCCCTCACCCTGCTGCCGTTCAAGAACCAGCTCTCTGTGCTGACCCTGACCGGCGCCGAGGTACGCGCCCTGCTGACCGAGACCATCACCGCCACCCTGCCCGCCAGCGCCCATGCCGGCAAGTTCCCCTATGGCGGTCACCTGCGTTACACCTTCCAGGAGACCGACGCAGGCAAAGCGGGCTCCCTGACCCAATTGCAGCGCAAGACCGCAAGCGGCGAGTGGCAGGATCTGGTGGATAGCCAGCGCTATCGGGTAGTGATGAACGCCTACAGCGCCAACGGCAACGATGGCTGGCAGGCACTGGCCAATGCCCAGCGCCACCAGAGCGAGCGGGTCGACATCGCCAGCGTCAATGGCAAGTTGACCGCCTTCCCGGTGTTGAAGGTGGAACAAAACGGTGAACTGCTGAGCGCCGTCTATGCCCCGGGCCAGGCCCTCGATTGCAAGGCCAGCGGCGTGGATTGCGGCACCGATGCAGCTTCTTTCGTGGAGTATGTGCGCGATGCCCGTCCCACCCTGACCGCACTGGATGAAGAGACCGTCACCCTGCTGCGTACCAAATAACGACGGTAGTCAACCGGGCACAATCCATCGGTAAACTGAAACGGGCCTCTTGCAAGAGGCCCGTTTGCCCACCGTTAGCCACCCATTGGCCGCAATAATGCTGCAAATCCCGCCATAACATGCGCATTGGTTGAGTGATCGCCACTCGGCGGCTAGAATATTGCGTCCTATTGCCCTGGGTAGTGTGCCCACGGCAGCTGCGAGTGAAGACATCAAGCGTGACAAGCGAAATCAAACTGATCGTCGGACTGGGCAACCCCGGCCCGGAATATGCCAAGACCCGCCACAACGCGGGCGCCTGGTATGTGGAGCAACTGGCCCGCTGGCACAATGTCAGCCTGCGTGAAGAACCCAAGTTCTTCGGCCATACTGCCCGCATCCTGGTCGAGGGGCAGGATGTGCGGCTGCTCATCCCGAACACCTATATGAACCTCTCTGGCAAGGCTGTGGCCGCACTGGCGCGTTTTTATCAGATTGAGCCGGAAGCGATTCTGGTGGCCCATGATGAACTGGATCTGCCGCCAGGCATCGCCAAGTTCAAGCAGGGTGGTGGTCACGGTGGCCATAACGGCCTCAAGGACATCATCGCCAAGATGGGCAACAACAATAACTTCTTCCGGCTGCGTCTCGGGATCGGCCATCCCGGCAGCAAAGAGCAGGTGGCGGGCTTCGTCCTGACCAAGGCCCCCAGCAGTGAACAGAACCTGATCGACGCCGCGCTGGACGAGTCCCTGCGCGCTACCGACATCCTGTTCAAACAAGATATGACCAAGGCCATGAATCGCTTGCACAGCTTCAAGGCTGAAAAGGGTTAGGTCGGTTTGATCCTGTACGGGCATTGTGCCGGTACATGAGCAACGACCAGAACAAGCATGACATGGGCCGCCTGCGGGCGCCCCCAACAGCATCCATCAAGTAAGGTAACAATCCATGGGTTTTAAATGCGGTATCGTGGGCCTGCCCAATGTAGGCAAATCCACCCTGTTCAACGCGCTGACCAAGGCCGGTATCGAAGCCGCCAACTTCCCGTTCTGCACCATCGAGCCGAACACCGGTGTGGTGCCGATGCCGGACCCCCGCCTCGATCAGCTGGCTGCCATCATCAATCCGCAGCGCGTTGTGCCGACCACCATGGAATTTGTGGACATCGCCGGTCTGGTTGCCGGTGCCTCCAAGGGTGAAGGTCTGGGTAACCAATTCCTGGCCAACATCCGTGAAACCGAAGCGATCGGCCACGTTGTGCGCTGCTTCGACGACGAGAACATCATTCACGTTGCGGGCAAGGTCTCCCCGGCTGACGATATCGAAGTGATCAACACCGAGCTGGCCCTGTCGGATCTGGACGCCTGCGAGCGCGCCATTCACCGTCAGTCCAAGCGTGCCAAAGGCGGCGACAAGGATGCCAAGCTGGAAGTGGAAACCCTGGAGAAGATCAAGGTCGCGCTGGAAAACGGCCAGATGATCCGCGGCATGAAGCTGGATAAAGAAGAGCTGGCCGCCGTGAGCTACCTCAACTTCCTGACCCTGAAACCCACCATGTATATCGCCAACGTGGCGGAAGATGGCTTCGAGAACAATCCCTATCTGGACAAGGTGCGTGAAATCGCCGCCGCCGAGAACGCGGTCGTGGTCGTGGTCTGCTGCGCCATCGAAGCCGACATCGCCGAACTGGACGATGAAGATCGCGCCGAGTTCATGGCAGACCTGGGCATCGAAGAGCCGGGCCTGAACCGCGTTATCCGCTCCGGCTACCAGCTGCTCAACCTGCAGACCTACTTCACCGCCGGTGTGAAAGAGGTACGCGCCTGGACTATTCCGGTCGGTGCCACTGCCCCGCAAGCGGCTGGCAAGATCCACACTGACTTTGAAAAAGGCTTTATTCGCGCCCAAACCATCGCCTTTGAAGACTTTATCAACTACAAGGGTGAGCAAGGCGCCAAGGAAGCGGGCAAGATGCGCGCTGAAGGGAAAGATTACATCGTCAAAGATGGCGATATCATGAACTTCCTGTTCAACGTCTAATCCCATGACAGGCCAGCATTTGCTGGCCTGTTTTTTATCTGCCATTGCCCGGGCAATCATGGCAATGTCTTAAAAAAAAGCAGATTGTTGGGCTTTTGCGCAACAGAGACCAATAACTGGTCAAACGCACTCAAATTGCGTTTTTCTGGCAAAAAAAGGGTTGACGCCCCAGAGCCAGATACGCATAATTCGGCCCGCACGGTGACGAGGTAACGACTCACCGGAAGCAAGGTTGGCTATGTAGCTCAGTTGGTTAGAGCATCGCACTCATAATGCGGGGGTCACAGGTTCGAATCCCGTCATAGCCACCATCTCTAGTTGGGGTATCGCCAAGCGGTAAGGCAGCGGGTTTTGATCTCGCCATCCCTAGGTTCGAATCCTAGTACCCCAGCCATTTTTAAAAGTTCTTTGCCAGTCTCGCGACTGTTGAGGAACGCTGTTGGGGTATCGCCAAGCGGTAAGGCAGCGGGTTTTGATCTCGCCATCCCTAGGTTCGAATCCTAGTACCCCAGCCATTTTTAAAAGTTCTTTGCCAGTCTCATGACTGTTGAGGAGCG